>NZ_JAWDIV010000007.1:0-278654 GCF_032464655.1 Rhizobium sp. 25PS6 | reverse complement strand
TGATGGCTTCTTCGCCAACGGCGTCAGCAATGGTCCGCTGTCGGCGCTATCCAGCGCTGCGGCTGGCGGCAATGGCGTCTATGCCTACGGCGGATCTGCCACCACAGGTCTCTTCCCGACCAGCACCTTTGACTCGGCAAACTATTATGCCGATGTGGTCTTCCGGCCGCAGCTCGCCGCCTGACGCGTCGAACGAGGTTAGAGACGATTTCGATGAGGCTCATAAAACGCAAATGACAGTCGCTCCGAATGCCCTCATTGACGGGATGCTGATAAACAGCATCGACCGGCTGCCGGTGACAGTGCTCTCGGGTTTTCTCGGCGCCGGCAAGACGACGCTTCTCAGCCACGTGCTGACAAATCGCGACGGCCTGCGGGTCGCCGTCATCGTCAACGATATGAGCGAAGTGAACATAGACGCCAGTCTTATCCGAGACGGCAGCTGTAACCTGTCACATACGACGGAGACGTTGATTGAGCTCAGCAATGGCTGCATATGCTGCACCCTGCGCAACGATCTCCTGACGGAAGTGCGGCGACTGGCCGAAGAGGGGCGATACGACTATCTGTTGATAGAGGGGACCGGCATTGCGGAGCCGTGCCCTATCGCGGCAACCTTTTCATTCCGCGACGAGAACGGTGTTTCGCTCTCCGATTTTGCGAAACTCGACACGATGGTGACCGTCGTCGACGCCGCAAGCCTCCTGGCCGATTACAGCAGCGCTGATCTGCTTCGCGATCGCGGCCTGCAGCGGGACGGTGACGACCGGCGCACACTCATCGACTTGTTGGTCGACCAGATCGAGTTTGCCGATATTGTCGTGATCAACAAGATCTCGGATGCGAGCGAAGAGGTCCGCGCGGAAGTCCGCAAGACGGTGGCTGCGCTCAACCCGGATGCCCGCCAGGTGGAGACGGACTTCGGCAAGATTTCTCTTGCAACCGTCCTCGACACGGGCCTCTTCGATGAAGCAAGGGCCGCCGCTCACCCGTTGTGGCACAAGGAACTCTACAATCCGGGCGACCATGTTCCGGAGACGGAGGAATACGGGGTATCGAGCTTTGTCTATCGCACGAGGCGTCCCTTCGACCCCAAGCGGTTTCGAGCATTCCTGGACGAGCCCTGGCCGGGGGTAATCCGCGCCAAAGGCCATTTCTGGCTTGCCACGCGCCCGCGTCACGTGGGTTTGATGTCGGCTGCCGGGGTGCAACGGCGCTGTGAACCTATGGGGCTCTGGTGGGCGGCCGTTCCCCGACAAGACTGGCCCAGCCATCAACAGTTTCGTCAGCATATCGAGAGCCGATGGGACAGCGCTTGGGGCGACCGTCGGCAGGAGCTCGTGTTTATCGGTGTTGATATGGACGAGACAGGCGTCCGCACCGCGTTGGACGACTGCTTGGCCAGTTCAGATCCGCGGGATTGGTCGGCTCTCGAAGATCCGTTTCCGGCCTGGTAGCACGGAACGCGGGAGTACCGGCTCGACCGGCCGGACCGGCGAGACAATACCGAACTAGAATTCCTCTTCACCCAGAGTCGGCCACTGAGCAGTAGCCGGAGGCAGCTTTGCGGCCTTGTCGGTCGGGTATGCGGTGAGGGTCATCATATCGGAGTACGGTGGATCACCCACATACCCCAGATTGCTGTCGTACATTCCCTTTCGAAAGCTGGCAGGATGAAGCCTTCCAATGGTGGTCGATGGGAAACGGGGACGCCGCTCTTGCTGAGATTTCATGTGAGGAATCGCCAATATCTAAGTACTGCCGGCGGCACGCCGAGCGTCTGTCACCCACCCTCTGTCTGGACCGCACTGCTTGGAACTGCGACCGTGGTGTCTTCAAGCACTCAGGGTCCCTACGGCTTTGCCAATCAGGGCAGCGCAACCGTCCAATCCTCCTTCTCCGGCACGGTCACATCTTCCCTGATATCATCAGGCGACATGCAATCGTCGCCCGCATCGTCGACGGCGATGCCGGCGCCTGCGGGAGATAGCGGCGCGCAAGACGGTTTCACCAAGACGGCGTCGGCTGCGACGGTGTTCCAGACGCCTTCCTCGACATTGCAACGCACCGTGCTTGCCCCGGATCCGTCCGAGGAGGCCGCGACATTGCCTGCCGCTCCCACGCTTACGGGTGTTACCACCGATGCCGACACTGGAAGCACCAAGACGGCGGCGCCGGTCAGCTCTTCCAGCAGTCTCGGCACGGCTTCGTTGCGCCTTCAGGCCTCGATAGCATCTGTCTCTGTGGAGCCGAGCCAGGACGTTTCTGCTGAGACGACCGCGGCCCCGACAGCACTGGGGGCACTGGCGGCACCGGTTTCGGCTGCGGCGACACCCAACAAGATCGCGCTCGAAAACCTGAAGCAGGGCAACCCCATCAGCGAATGGGGGCTGGAGGGCGACGGCAACGGCACCATCCAGGGCTTCGCCACCGAAATCAGCACCAATATCGGCCAGACGGTCGACTTCAAGATCGCCACGGATTCCACCCATTACCGCATCGATGTCTACCGCATGGGCTATTACGGCGGGGCAGGCGCGCGCAAGGTCGACTCGATCGAGAAATCGCTGACTACGGCGCAGATCCAGCCGCATCCGATCGTCGACATGTCGCTCGGTCTCATCGATTGCGGCAACTGGTCGGTTTCCGCCAGCTGGCAGATCCCTGCCGATGCCGTCTCGGGCGTCTATTTCGCCAAGCTGGTGCGCGAGGATGGTACCGAGGATGCAAGCATCATCCCCTTCGTCGTGCGCGACGACGCCTCCACCAGCGATATCGTCTTCCAGACATCCGATACCACCTGGCAGGCCTATAATGCCTGGGGCGGCGCTAGCCTCTATTATGGCGAAGTGCCCGTCGATCCCGCCGACATGATCGGCTACCTGCCGCCGAACTGCAGCTGCGGGCTGACCGCGATCGGCCGCGCCTCGGCCGTCAGCTACAACCGCCCGATCATCACCAATACGAGCCCGGTCGGCGGTTCGCATGATTTCATCTTCGGCGTCGAATCCTCTGCGATCTCGTGGCTGGAGCAGAACGGCTACGACGTGTCCTATATCTCGGGCGTCGATGCGACGCGCAGCGGCAGCCTGCTGCTCAACCATGATGCCTATCTCTCCGTCGGCCATGACGAATACTGGTCTGCCGAGCAGCGCGCCAATGTGGAAGCCGCGCGCGATGCCGGCGTGAACCTCGCCTTCTGGAGCGGCAACGAGGTTTACTGGAAAGTCCGCTGGGAAAGTAGCATCGACGGCAGCGGCCAGGCCTACCGCACCATGGTCTGCTACAAGGAGACCTACGGCACGAGCACGGACCCGAGCAATGTCGGCACCGGCACCTGGCGCGATCCGCGTTATGCCGATCCGGGGCAGCAGCCGGAGAATTCGCTGACGGGCACGATGTTCCAGGTGGACAGCTACCGCCAGGACACGATCTCCATCCCCTACGACTATTCGAACCTGCGCTTCTGGCGCAATACCGATGTCTCCCAGCTGAATGAAGGCGATACCTACAATCTGGTGCAGAACCTGCTCGGCTATGAATGGGATTCCGATGTCGAGAACGGATTCCGTCCGGCTGGACTGATCAACCTGTCGCTCTCTTCGGTCTCGGTGGAAACCTATCTGCGCGATTACGGCACGACGATCGGCTCTGCCGTCGCCACCCACAGCCTCACCATGTACCGGGCGGCAAGCGGCGCGCTGGTCTTCGGCGCCGGCACCGTCTTCTGGTCCTGGGGCCTGAGCGACAACCACCAGGGTCCGACAACATCGACCGATCGCAATGTGCAGCAGGCGATGGTCAACATGTTCGCGGACATGGGCATCCAGCCGACGACGCTGGATGCGAGCCTGATCCTCGCGACGCAATCGACCGACGCGCTGAAGCCCACCTCGTCGATCACGTCGCCGATCATCGGCGCCAGCTTCCTCGAAGGGCAGCACGTGACGATCACGGGTACGGCGCAGGATTTCGGCGGCGGCATCATCGCCGGTGTCGAGATCTCCACCGATGGCGGCCAGCACTGGTTCAAGGCGTCAGGCCGCGAGAACTGGAGCTATAACTGGGTCGTCCAGGCAAGCGGCACCTACACGATCCTGTCGCGCGCCGTCGACGACAGCGTCAATCTGGAAGCGCCATCGGCCGGTAAGCAGGTCACGGTCAACCTGCCGGGCACGCAGGGCCTGTGGACGCTGGCGGAAAAGCCCGCAACCGAGGTGGCGATCGATCGCGATCCCGTCGAGCTCGGCCTGCGCTTCCAGGCAACGACGGCAGGCTCGGTGCAGGGCATCCGCTTCTACAAGGGCTTCTACAATACTGGCGACCACGTCGTCAGCCTCTGGTCCGGCAACGGAACGCTGCTCGCAACCGGCGTGTCGGTGGGTGAACCGCTCTCCGGCTGGCAGACGGTAATGTTCTCCTCGCCGGTCCAGATCGCCGCCGGCACGACCTATGTGGCCTCCTATCACAGCAACGGATTCTTCTCCGTCACCGAGAACTATTTCAGCGAGCCCTATGCCAGCGGCGCGCTGAAGGCCGTCGATGGCGGCGGCGTCTTTGCCTATAGCGGCACCAGCACGTTCCCCGGTCAGAGCCCCGGCGGCTCGAACTATTGGGTGGACGTGGTCTTCGATGCCGGCCCCAACAGCCAGCCGGTCGCAACGGACGACAGCGGGCTGATTATCGGCCATAACGGAACCCTTGTTATCTCGATTGCCGCACTCGTGGCAAATGATGTCGATGCCAATGGCGATGCGCTGACCATCACCGCCGTCGGCAATGCGCTCAACGGCACGGTCGCGCTCAACACGCAGACCGGAACCATCACCTTCACGCCGGCTAACAATTATTCAGGCCCGGCAAGCTTCACCTATACGCTGTCGGACGGCCGCGGCGGCACGGATCAGGGCAATGTCAGCCTCACCGTTCAGACCGCCCCGGCCGGGGAGACGCTCTTTACGGGAAGCGAGGGGCCGACCGGCGGCAGCTTCAACGACAATACTGCGATGGAACTCGGCATGAAGTTCGTCGCTTCCTCAAACGGCACGATCTCGGGAATCCGCTATTACAAGGCTGCCGGCGATACCAGCGTGCATACAGGCTCCATCTGGAGGGCGGACGGCACGCTTGTTGCCACGGTCACCTTCACCAACGAGTCGCTCTCCGGCTGGCAGACCGCAACCTTCTCCACGCCGCTGCAGATCACGGCGGGTGCGACCTATGTCGCCTCCTATCACACGGCCGGCAGCTATGTGGCCACCGCAGGCTATTTCAACACGGCCCACACCAACGGCTCGCTGACGGCGCTCGCCGGTGCGAACGGCGTCTATGCGGTCGGATCGGGCTCGACCTTTCCGACCCAGAGCTACCAGTCGTCGAATTACTGGGTCGATGTCGTCTTCAATCAGTCCACGGGCAACACGGTGCCGGTTGCCGCCAACGACAACGGCTATACGACCTATGCCAACACGGCCCTGTCGATTGCCGCGGCCAACCTGCTTGCTAACGACAGCGATGGCGATGGCGACCCGCTGAGCATTACCGGCGCCAATGGCGCGGTGAACGGAACGGTGACCTTCAACAGCCAGACCAACACGGTGATCTTCACGCCGAACTCGGGCTATACGGGCGTCGCAAGCTTCTCCTATTCGATCTCGGACGGGCAAGGCGGCACGGCCTCGGCGACCGTCAGCCTCACGGTCAATTCGCAGCCCGGCGGCGGCACGACCTCGAGCCTGTTTACCAGCGCCGACACGTCGGGGGTTACCGCCGCCAATGACGCCAACTCGGTCGAACTTGGCGTCAAGTTCATCGCTTCCGGCAGCGGCCAGATCACGGGGCTCACCTATTACAAGAGCGCTCAGGATACCGGCACGCATGTCGGCTCGCTCTGGACCGCAGGCGGCCAGCTCCTTGGCCAGGCAAGCTTCATCAACGAGACGGCAAGCGGCTGGCAGACGGTTTCCTTCACGCAGCCGATCAATGTCACGGCCGGCGTCACCTATGTGGCGAGCTACCATTCCAACGGCTTCTATTCGGCAACGGCGAACTACTTCACGACAGACCATACGAGCGGCGCGCTGACGGCGCCGGCAAGTTCGGTCAGCGGCGGCAACGGCGTCTATGCTTATGGCACGGGCAGCCTGTTCCCGACCGCCTCCTACAATGCCAGCAATTACTGGGTGGACGTGCTCTATCAGCAGGGCGCGCAGAATGCGATTCCGGTTGCCGCCAATGACAGCGGCTACTCGACCAATACGGGCACGCCGATCACCATCCAGGCCTCGGCGTTGCTTTCAAACGACAGCGATGCCGATGGCGATCCGCTCACGATCACCGGCGTCAGCGGCGCCGTCAACGGCTCGGTCGCCTACAATGCCCAGGCCCAGACGGTGACCTTCACGCCGACCGCAGGCTATTCGGGACCGGCGAGCTTCAGCTACGCGATATCAGACGGCAAGGGCGGCACGGCCACGGCCCAGGTTGCTCTCACCATCAACAACCCGGCTGCAGGCCCGGAGCAGAACCTCTTTGCCGCCAATGCGACGCCTGCAATCGTCTCTACCAACGACAATCAGCAGGTCAATCTCGGCATGAAGTTCCAGGCCGATACGGCAGGCTGGATCACCGGCATCCGCTTCTACAAGGGTGCCGACAATACGGGCCCGCATAACGGCTATCTCTGGACTGCCTCGGGCACGCTGCTCGGCAGCGTCGCCTTCAGCAACGAAACGGCAAGCGGCTGGCAGACCGCGACACTCACCCAGCAGGTGGAGATCGCCGCGGATACGACCTACGTCGTTTCCTACAGCACCAACGGCAATTATTCGGCGACCGGCAATTACTTCAGCGCCGAAGTGACGAATGGCGACCTCAGGGCGCTCAGCGGCAGCAACGGCGTTTATGCCTATGGGTCGAGCGGGCTGTTCCCGAGCGCCAGCTATAACAGCACAAACTACTATGTTGACGTAGCATTCAGACCACAGCTCGCAGCCTAAAGCCGCGAGCATGTAAGGCCAAGCATTTGTAAAGGGTAATGAGATCGATGATGGGTGCAGACAACAGATTGCCGGTAACGGTTCTCGCCGGGTTTCTCGGCGCCGGCAAGACGACTGTCCTCAATCATGTCCTGAGCAATCGTGAGGGTCGCCGGGTTGCTGTCATCGTCAACGATATGAGCGAGGTCAACATCGATGCGGATCTCCTGCGCGAGGGCGGTGCAGACCTCTTGCGCACGGACGAGACACTGGTAGAGCTCACCAATGGATGCATCTGTTGCACCCTGCGCGACGACCTCCTGAGCGAGGTTCGCCGGCTCGCTAGCGCCGGCCGTTTCGATTATCTGCTGATCGAGGGCACCGGCATTGCCGAGCCACTGCCGGTCGCAGCCACCTTCTCCTTCCGCGACGACAGCGGGGCAGCACTCTGCGATGTCGCGCGGCTCGACACCATGGTTTCCGTCGTCGATGCGGTCAATCTTCTCGCCGATTACCAGAGCGCCGAGTTCCTTGCCGATCGCGGCGAAAGGCGTGACGGGGACGATGAGCGCAAGCTCGTCGAACTCCTCGTCGAGCAGATCGAATTTTCCGACGTCGTCATCATCAACAAGGCAGGCGATGTGCCGCCTGTAATGCTCTCGGAGGTTCGCCGGGTCGTCGCGGCGCTCAATCCGGATGCCCGCATCATCGAGGCGGTCTTCGGCCAGGTGCCGCTTCGCGCGATCATGGATACCGGGCTCTTCAGCGAGGCGAAGTCCGCCCGCCATCCGTTCTGGCACAAGGAGCTTTACGGCTGGGGCGACCACGTGCCGGAGACCGAGGAATACGGCATTGCGAGCTTCGTCTATCGCAGCCGCCGGCCTTTCGATCCCGCGCGGCTGAGCCGGGTCATCGAGCAGCCATTGCCTGGCATCATCAGGGCGAAAGGGCATTTCTGGCTGGCGACCCGGCCGGACGAGATCGGCCTGCTGTCGATTGCCGGCACGCAATGCCGCATCGAGAACAGGGGGTTCTGGTGGGCCTCGGTGCCGCGGGCGCACTGGCCGCGGCATCCGCAATTCCGCCAGTTGCTTGACCGGCATTGGGACGATGTCTGGGGCGACCGTCGTCAGGAACTGGTCTTCATCGGCTCCGGCTTCGACGAGGCGGCGATCCGTGCCGCGCTCGACGATTGCCTGGCCGGGGAGGAGACGGGTTTCGATCCGCAGACCGCCATCGGCCTTCGCGATCCGTTTCCGGCATGGCGGCACGATACTCACGCGTCGGACCGAAAAGTGTGAAGCGGTTTTCGGATAATCCGATGTGTCGACTCAAAGGTGAACAGGTTTTGATTATCAACCAGAGGAGAGAACAATGAGCAACGAACTTTATGCAGATGGCATCGGCGAGATCACCATCACGGGAACGATCGTACGCATCGACCTGATGTCGCTCTCGGCCACCGATCGTGACGCCAACAACAATCCGAAGCCGGTCTTCCGCCAGCGCATCATCATGCCGGTCGATGCCTTCGCCAATGCCGTCGATCTCATGCAGAAGGCGCTTGGCGGGTTAGTCGAGGCGGGTGCGGTCCGTCGCATCGGCGATATGCCAGCTGCGGCTGCTGCCGATATTCAGACGGTGCAGGCCGGCGCTTCGAACGCCTCGCCGAACTTCAACTGATAAAACAAATATTGCCTCGGTCTCGTATTGTTTCGGGTGGGCCATGAGTGGTTTTCTGCATACCAACCTGCACTGTCTTGCACTGGTCGCGCGTCATCACGGCGTCGATCTTGCTCCTGAACGACTGCAGCACGATTATGCCGTCGGCAACGATCCCGTTGCCATGCGGCAGCTGCTGCGCATGGCCAAGGATGCCGGCCTCAGGGCAAGGCATCTGACGCTCGACTGGCGATCCCTGTTCCAACTCGGCGAGGCCTTCCCGGTGCTCGCCGAGCTGACGAACGGCAACTGGGTGGTCATCGCCGGCGCTGTCGGGAGCGGGGAGGATGAGAGAATCCGCGTTCTCGACCCGCTGGCATCACGTGCCGAAGTGATGATGCTCAGCGAAGAGCAGTTCGCCAAGGCCTGGCTCGGATCGGTGATCCTGCTGAAGCGCAACTATCGCATGTCCGATGAGGACCGGCCCTTCGGCTTCCGCTGGTTCGTCCCCGAGATCATCAAGCAGCGCAGCTTCTTCCGCGACGTTGCGCTCGCCGCCTTCGTGCTCTACGGGCTGGGGCTGACGACGCCGATCTTCTTTCAGCTCGTCATCGACAAGGTGCTGGTGCATCAGAGCTATGCGACGCTGACGGTTTTGACGGCGGGCATTGCGATCGCGCTCGTCTTCGACGCGACCTTCACCTTCCTGCGCCGCTATCTGCTGCTCTATGCGACGAACAGGATCGACATCCGCGTCGCGACCCGCACCTTCGGCCATCTGCTCAACCTGCCGATCGCGCTCTTCGAGCAGGCCTCGGCCGGCGTTCTCGTTAAGCATATGCAGCAGACCGGGCGCATCCGCGAATTCCTGACCGGCCGGCTCTTTCTCACGCTCCTGGACGGCGTTTCGCTCCTGGTCTTCGTGCCGATTCTGCTTCTCTACAGCGTCAAGCTGACGCTTGTCGTGCTCGGTTTCGCCGCCCTCGTCGGGCTCGTGGTGATGATGCTCGTCGGGCCGTTCCAGCGCCGGTTGCAGGCGCTCTACCAGGCCGAAGGCGACCGGCAGGCATTGCTGGTGGAAACCGTGCACGGCATGCGCACCGTCAAATCGCTGGCGCTGGAGCCGCGCCAACGCAAGGTGTGGGACGATTATTCGGCGCAGTCGATCTCCGTGCGTTTCCGGGTCGACAAGATCTCGACCATCGCCCAGGCGATGACCGGACTGCTGGAGAAGCTGATGAGCGTTGCCATCATCGGCCTCGGCGCGCTCGATGTCTTTAGCGGAGCGATGACGATCGGCGCGCTGGTCGCCTTCAATATGCTCGCCGGCCGGGTCTCGGGACCACTGGTGCAGATCGTCACCATGGTGCACGAATATCAGGAAGTCGCGCTCTCCGTGCGGATGCTCGGCGAGATCATGAACCAGCGGCCGGAGCAGGCGGGCCGCGGGCGAGGTGTTCGGCCGCATTTGCAGGGCCGCATCGAATTCGACAGGGTCAGCTTCCGTTACGGCCCGGATAGCGCGCCGGCGCTCGACAATGTCTCCTTCGCCATTCCGGCGGGCTGCCTCTTCGGCGTGGTCGGCAAGAGCGGCTCGGGCAAGACGACGATCACAAGGCTCATCCAGGGGCTCTATCAGAGCCAGGAAGGCCTCGTGCGCATGGATGGCTATGACAGCCGCGAGATCGACCTCGTGCATCTGAGAACGAGCATCGGCGTCGTGCTGCAGGATAGTTTCCTGTTTCGTGGCTCGGTGCGCGAGAATATCGCCGCCGCCAAGCCCGATGCCAGCATCGAGGAGATCATGGAAGTCGCCCGCATCGCCGGCGCCGAGGAGTTCATCGAGCGCCTGCCGCGCGGCTTTGACACGATGCTGGAGGAAAACGCCTCCAACCTGTCAGGCGGCCAGAAGCAGCGGCTTGCCATTGCCCGCGCGCTGATCACCGATCCGAAGCTGTTGATCTTCGACGAGGCGACGAGCGCGCTCGACCCCGACAGCGAGGCGATCATCCGCGAGAATCTGAGCCGCATCGCTGCCGGCCGCACCGTCATCATCGTCTCGCACCGGCTTTCGACGCTCGTCGATGCCGATGCCATTCTCGTCATCGATCGTGGCAAGGTCGCCGATATCGGCCGGCACGATCAGCTTGTATCGCGCTGCATGACCTATCGCCATCTGTGGTCCCAGCAGATGAGGCAGGTCGCATGAACGCGCACACCAGAAAACCCAGCGAAAACCTGCCGGTCCCTTCAGGCAATGGCCCTTCAGACAAGGTCCCTTCAGGCAAGGGCCCCTCAGGGAAGGGCAGGGAGCTCACCGCCCGCCCGCCGTTGCCGCCTGCAATTGCCGAATTCCAGTCCGACGCCGTCGAGTTGGAGGAACGCGCTCCGCCGCGCATTGCACGGATGACGCTCTACTGCGTGACGGCGCTGATTGCCGCCGCGATCATCTGGGCCTCGGTCTCGTCGATCGACGAGGTGGTGATTGCGCCCGGCAAGCTCGTCACCACCCAGCCGACGATCGTCGTCCAGCCGCTCGAAACCTCGATCATCCGCACGATCGAGGTGAAGGCCGGCGAAGTGGTGCATGCCGGGCAGACGCTCGCGACCCTCGACGCCACGTTTAGCCAGGCCGATGTCGACCAGCAGCAGGCGAAGTTCGCCGCCCTCGACGCCCAGGTGAGGCGCATCGAGGCCGAGCTTGCCGGCGACGACTACATGAAGATGGCGGGAGATACGCCCGACCAGGTGCTGCAGGCGCAGCTCTTCGGCCAGCGACAGGCCTTCTACATGGCTCAGCTGCAGAATTTCGAGCAGCAGATCGCCGGCCAGTCAGCCGCTCTTGCGGCGAGCAGGAACCAGGAGGCGGTGCTCAACGACAGGCGCGATGGGCTCTCGCAGATCGAGGCAGCGCGGGAGCGGCTCTATAACAAGCAGAGCGGCTCGCTGATCACGCTGCTCGGCTCGCGTGACGCCCGCCTCGACGTCGAGTCCGACCTGACCGCCGTCCGCGGCCGGGCCGACGAGGCCGCCCACACCTATGCCAAGCTCCGAGCCGACCGCCAGGCTTTCATCGAGGATTTCCGCCGCGCCGCAATGGAGCAGCTGGTGGAGTTGCGCGGCCAGCGCGACATGGCTGACGAGGAACTGAAAAAGATGGAACTGCGCCGCAACATGGTGGCGCTGACCGCACCCGCCGATGCCGTCGTGCTCGATCTCGCCCAGCGCTCGGTCGGTTCAGTGGTGCGCGAGGCGGAACCGGTCGTGACGCTGGTGCCGATCAACGTGCCCCTCGAAGCCGAAGTCTCGATCAACACCCGCGACATCGGCCGCGTCGCCGTCGGCAAGGAAGCCCGCATCAAGCTCGACGCCTATCCCTTCCAGAAATACGGCACCGCCTCGGGCGAGGTGAGAACCATCAGCCAGGACACCTTCCTCACCGGCCAACAGGAGCAGACAGAGACCCCGAGCCAGCCGGCCGCCCCCTTCTTCAAGGCGCGGATCCTGCTTGCCGATACCCGGCTGAATGCCGCAGGTATGCCGGTACGGCTGCTGCCCGGCATGACCGTGTCCACGGAAATCAAGGTCGGCAACCGTACGGTGATCTCCTATTTCCTGTATCCGCTGCTGCGTGGCCTCGATAACGCAATACGCGAACCGTAGAACGCGGCGGATCAGTTTGCCCCGACGAGATCCCGAGTGAGCTTCGAGGCAGATATTTCGCATCTCATAGCTACGCCTGACCTGTCCGTATGTCGGTGAAGTCGGATTTTGCCCTCGGAAGCGCGAGAGCATCGAGGCCGCTCGTCCGGATCACAGCCGGCGAACGTGTCGTGTGCTTAAGTTCATAACATGCGCCGCCGAGACCAGCGTCGTCCGACCGTCGATGACCTCATAAAATCTCGATCCGCTGCAGGTCGCGCTCGCTCAGCGCTATCAGTCCCATCCGCAATCTCCACCGTCATCAAACCCGGGGAAAGTGACATTCCAACTTTGAATAAACAGGACACTTTAGCTTTGCGGTGGAGAATCTGTCCCAAGCGCATCATGCCGTTTTGAGGGTAGGGGATCATGCCCCGTCTTGCAAATGTGTGAGGAAGACCTCGGCCGGCGTTCGATAGCCGAGGCACTTTCTCGGCTGGTCATTGAGCTGACGGGCGAGCTGGATCAGGTCATGTTGCGAGACGGCCGTCAGGTCCGTCTCGCCTGGCATGAAGCGATGAATGCGCTTGTTGGTGTTTTCCACTGCGCCTTTCTGCCACGTGCGCTGGGATCGCAGAACCAGCTGCGAGCGCCGATGCCATCTTCCAAAGCCCTGAATCCGGCAAACTCCGTGCCGCGGTCGAAGGTGAAGCTCTGGCGTGCGAATGCCGGCAAAGGAGAGAATGCTTCGATGATCTTGTCCATGATCGGCCGCGAGTGCCGGCTCTGGTTCTTGATCATCACGGTATAGCGGCTTTTGCGTTCGACCAATGAGGTGAGGTTGGCGGGAGCCATATCACGTCGGCAGATCAGCAGGTCGCCCTCCCAATGGCCGAACTGCGATCGATCCTCAATAAAATCAGGCCGTTGCGATATCTTGTAGGCTCCAGGAAACACGCTGTCGCGTGGCTTCCTGGCGCCGCGAGCACGGCGTTTGCGGCGCGCTTCGGGCAAGTAGCGATAGAGACCCAACCCATAATCTTCCTTGCCATAGACGAAGCGATAGATCGTTTCGGCGCAAATCCGAACGACACTGAGGCCGTCCGCCCATAGGCGGCCAGCGATCTGCTCGGGCGACCAGGAGGCCTGCAATCTGTCAACGACCAGTTCGCGCAATTGCGGATGCCGTCTGAGCTTGCGCAGGCGTTGCCGCCGGTCTTTGGCGATGTCGTTGGCAACCATCGAGTAATAGCCGCTATATTCGGGGAGTTCGCGATCATGAAACGTATTGCGCCGGATCTCGCGATAGATCGTCGAACGGTGTCGTCCGAGCTGGCGCGCCATCTCATTGACCGGCACCTTACGTTCGACAAGCTGGTGCAGACGGCGCCGGTCGGCGAGGGTCAATTGCAAATAGCATCGAGACATCCAAAATCTCCAAAGGGAAGCCATTGTTTTTCTGGCATGTCGCACTTGGAAATAGAATGTACCCCGGCTACACGCATTTGCGGCGTAACGGATATTATGGAACATCACTGGAGTGTTAGGCCCACGTCGATCGCGCCGACGTCACTTACGGTCATTTGGAAATGGATTTCGCGGATTGCGTAGCTCAACCCCCACTGCCGCATCCGGGCGGTCCTCGAACGTCCGCTCGACCATTTTGGTATCGAAGTCTACGAAAGACCCTTGAAACCGCGCTGGAAAATGTCGGCCTGCGCTCCGACTATCTCGACCGCTTCCCAAGCAGCTTTCGGACGGCGAGCGCCAGTGTATAGCCATCGCCCGCGCGCTGCTGGTTAATCCAAAGCTCTTGATCTGCGATGAAATCCTCTCGGCGCTCGCTCAAGGAAAACATGCTCATGCTCTTCGCTCGAGCTCGCCGTCGTACAACAGCTCGCCGATACCGACACGCCGCATCGCCTCAGCAAAGACCACTACGCGTCCCGCCCACCCGCCATGCTACATCAAAGGCCGGCCGGCATCGGCTGCCCGCTCGCCGGCCGCTGTCCCCGGCAGGTCGGGAGCCGACACGCCGGCGAACGAGAGCTTCAGGACCTTCGTCAACGCCTGGCCGCCCGATCCATTCAGACGGATCAACCCCTGAAACGCTGATCAACACACCACCGGACGCTTACTGAATAGGCCTGACTCCGGTCGATCCTGCAGGAATTTGCCGAAGGGCTGGCGAGCTCGCACCTTGAACGAGGAGCTGTTACCCTGTGAAAGGTAACAGCTAGTAGCCGGTCATCTCGAGATATCCGACGCCTGACGTAGAGCCCCTGAAGTTGATCGGTCCCTCCCAATAAGGCGTCGAAGTCGCCATCCAGGACTGGTCGTTCAACGGTCTGGTCGTGATATCGAGTGACTTACCCGGCACGCGTATACGCCACTCTACCGGCATTTGGCGGCCATCGACGGTTGCGTTCCGAGTTGGCTGCAGTTGGATGTCATCTTTCGACAGAGGTGTCGTTCGCCCGTCCGCGGATATCCAGTTCGCGGAGATGAACCCGTCCTTGTCGTCACGAAGGCGGAAAGCCATCAGTTTCTCGCCGGAATTCAGGTGCAGTGAGAACCAGTCCCAGCCCGTCTGATTGGACGCAAGCGGCTGCGACGACCACTCCCGGTCCAGCCAAGCTTTGCCGGTGACCTTAACCGGCGATCCGGACGTCGTGATCGTCCCCGCCACCTCATAGAAAGGCTGTGAGTAGTAGTAGCTCGCCTGTCCGTTCGCCGACTTTACCGAAAAGCCTTTGTCACCCTGAAGAACGAGTGGCCCATTGGCCTTGAGGTTTAAGGTATATCTGAAGTCCGGCCCGTCGGCGAAGGCTGAAAGGTTGCCAAAGGTGTCCGAGCCGCTTTGCTCAGTGTCCTCCATCCGCCAGTCGTCTATCCAGGCGCGAAAAGGCGTTGCCTGAACGCCCGCCTGCCCGACGCCTCCCCGGCCCAAGCGCTCCGCAACATAGTGATGGCCCTGGGTGGTGATCGCTGCATGCCCGATCCAGACTTGCGGATCTGCGAAACCTGTCTTGTTTCCTGGAGCCAGCGCAGAGCGAAACAGCGTCCACTGCGCACCATATTGCTTGCCATCATCACCGTTGAGATTGGCGGTCACATACCACCACTCAATGCGGTAATCAGGATGAGCGCCGTGGTCGGTGGGGAAAGAAAGACCATTGCCACGCTCCGGGATCGCGAAACCTTGCGCATCCGATCCCAATCCGGCGAAGCCCTGTGCGAACGCCTGACCGCTTATGCAGATCATAGCTGCCGCCATCAGGAGGGACGCCAACTTTCTAACGTTCATTGGCGAAAATCCTCAGCAGGTCCGCAGGATTAATCGAGGCCAGACGCCGAACCGGCACCAGCACCGACAGCGATGCCGCTATGAAGGCGATTGCTCCCAGCCAAAGCCAATCCATTGGAAACACCATCATTGGCAATCGCCAACCGAAGGCCTCCACGTTCACAATCTCAAGTAGTACCCACGCCAGGGCAAGACCGACCGGGACGGCCGCCACAAATGTTGTGAACCAGAGCGCAAGTGTCCGGGCAACCTCATAAAGCGCCAGATCCCGTCGCCGCACACCCATGGCCCACGCCGGCGCCAGTTGAGGAAGCCGAATACCGGACAGTGTCAGAAGACTTGAGAACATGGCAAATCCTGCCACAGCAAGAGTGAGGACGTTTAACGCGCCCGTCACCTTGAATGTCTGGTCGAAGATCGCTCTCGATTGTCGCTTGAGCGAAGCCTGGTCAACGATCGCGGTATCCGACAGACCAAACTCCTCGACCAACTGGCGCTTGAGAACCTGAGCTCGCTCGGGAGCCACTCGGACCCCGTAGCGAAGTTTCGGGACATCGGGGTAATGATCGACCAGGGTATTGATCCCGACGATCACTTGCCCTTTCGGGTTCCCATAGTCAGAGTACACGCCGGCCACGGTTACACTCCAACCTCCAGGCATGACCAATGGCTGGCCGAGCTTGGCTTCGCCGCGACGCCACATCTGTTCGTTGATGAGGGCGCCCTGACCGGTGGCGACCTTGTCCCAAACGTCATTGTCGGACGCAATCAAAGGCCAGTGCTCTCGGTAAGTTGGGTCGTCCGCGACACCAAAGATCTGGATCTGTTCGCCAAGCACCCCACCGTCCACACTCCAGATGGGCAGGACTGCCGTCGAGCGTTGCGGAAGCCAGGCTCGGAGCCGTGCAGCTTCCTCTTCATCCTTGGCCGTCACGTAAAGCTCGGCGGCCAGCCGTTGATCCAGCCAGCCGATGAACGTCAGCCGGAAACTGGATACCATCGTGCCGACGCCGATGTTCGCCGACAATGCCAGTAGCAGAGCCATCAAAGCCAGCGACAGGCCGGGAAGCTGTATGCGGGTGTCTGCCCAGAACCATTCCATCAGGGCGCTCCGCGCCGTTCGCTGCGCTGCGGTCAGGATGACCGCAAGAAGTCCAGGCAGGATCAGAGCTGTTCCCAGAAGCAGGCAGCCAAGAACCGCAAAGCCCGCTACCAGCCCGGACGCTGTAATCGCAAGGACAGCCGCCAAGACCAGCAGAAATCCGCCGATTCCCGCCTGATAGGCAAGGGACCCAGCGGATTGTCTCGCCCACGCCCGCGGCTGGGCGGCAGCCAAAATCGGCAGCTTCCAAACCCGCCACAGGCTCTGAGCTGACGAGACAGCGGTTCCTCCGAGAGCAATTGCCAGTCCAGCCAACCACCATTCCGGCCGAATGGAAAGCGAGCCTGACACATTCGCGCCATAGAGGCCCCTGAGGGTGGCGGCGACACCCGGCATCAGAAGCCATGCAATGACGTAGCCGAGTATGACGCCGATCAACCCGGATATCAGCGCCAGCATCGAAAGCTCGATCAGGAGCATCGTGGTCAATGCTCGAAGGGAGACACCAAGCGATCGAAGTGTACGAAAAGTGCCTCGACGCTGCTCGAAGCTCAGGCCGGTGGCCGAATACACGATGAAGAGCCCGACGATGAACGATAGGAACCCGAAGGCGGTCAAGTTGAGGTGAAAGCTGTCGGTGAGGCGAGCGACGTTTGGTTGTTCCGCCGGTTCGCGGATCGCCAATCTCGCCTGATCGATTGCTTCGGGGGAAATCTTTTGATCGGCTGCGACCACCAGGCGGTCGATTTTTCCGTGCTTCTCGAGCAATCGATCGGCGACCGCTATATCGACGAAGGCAGCGCCGTCGGGAACGTTGCCATTGATTTTGATGCTCATGTTCGTGGTGCCACGAAGCCGCTCGGCAGTTGCGCTCGACACGAGCAACTGTCCGCTGGCTGAAAAGAAGGCGGATAGATCTGAACCGCTGGCGATCGTCGCATTCTGGGTGTCCCTTGGCATCGTCAGAGGCTCGATGCCGACCAAACGGACCCTTATGCTTCCGAAGCGGTAGCTGCCCTCAATCACGGGCGAAACATTCAGACCCGCTCGACGCACGCTGCCATAGACCTCAGTCGCTATGCCGTCACGGTCCTTGGCAACGATCTGCCGGAGGTTGCCTTGCTCAAGAACTGATGTTGCCCGGGTATAGCTCGCTCTCGCCTCGGCGTTGATAGCCTGAACACCGGACCAGAGCGCTGTCGCAAGCGCAATCCCCATGACCAGTGTGAGAAGCTGGAGAGGTCTCCGACGCCAGTGTGACAGCAGGGCTACGAATGCAACGAAGTTCATTCGGCAATCTTCCCACCGCGAAGGACCACCGTCCGGTCCAGACGAGCAGCAAGCCTCGTGGAGTGAGTGACGAGAAGCAGAGCCGATCCCACTGTCCGGGCGAGATTGAGCATCAGATCGAGGACGGCATCGCCCGTCTGCTCATCCAGGTTGCCGGTTGGCTCGTCCGCAAGGATGAGAGGAGGTCGAGCAGCCAATGTTCGCCCGATTGCAACGCGCTGCTGTTGCCCTCCGGAAAGCTGCTCGGGATATCGGGCGGTGTATTCTTCCAGCCCCAGTTCCTCGATCAACTGCCTTTCCCAAGCGTGATCGTACCGGTTTGCAAGCTTGGCGTGAAATGAAATGTTGGCTGCGACGCTCAGGGATGGGATGAGGTTAAACTGTTGAAAAATCAGGCCGACCCTCGTTCGCCGGTATCGGGCCCGTTCGGTTTCTGCAGATAGCGCCAGATCGCTACCATCCATCACGACAGAGCCGCTGTCTGCACGGTCGAGCCCGCCTGCCAGATGCAGCAATGTGCTTTTGCCACTGCCGGACTCTCCGGTGAGCGCAACACTTTCGCCCGCAGCGACTTCCAAATCGATGCCCTTCAGGATTTCGATCGGACCCTCGGCAGTGGAATAGGATTTTCTGACGCCTGCGAGGGTGAGGATCATTTCGGTCTCTCGAGCACGGGGTTTGCAGAATGCAAAGACCTCGGGTCACCTAAGAACTTTCGAGAGGGATCGCAAGATCCGTGCGACAGCACAAAAACAGGAGATTCCTTGTCATTGCTTGATCACTAGCCACTATAAGCGGTCAAGTTCAGCCTGAAATGTGGACCTTGCGAGAGCCGAGCTACCGCTCAACGCGGGCTGCCGCCTCGTATGTCTGGCGTCCGAGGGTGCCGCTGGACACTATGACGGTCGCTACTCCAACGCATGATGTCATTCGTGCCGGCTGGCTGCAATCGTGATCGGATCATCCCTCGTCCGTGCCTGCGGCCAACAGCATGATGGAGACGGACAGCAGATCTGACAATCGGCGCTTTCTATCGGGGCCGGCAAGAGTGCCGGAGGCGGGCTCGTATCAATGGCCTCACGACTCACGGATGCCTTGCCTCATCGCGGCAATGTCGGCGAGCACCGAAAGGGCAAGGGAGGTCGCGTCGCGCGCCGGGCCGAACAGCCCGATCGGTGCCTTGATGCGATCGATGTCGGTCCTGGCAAAACCAGATCTCGTCAGCAATTCGACACGCCTGCTGTGCGTTTTCATGCTGCCCAGGGCACCGATGTAGAACGCCGGCGAGCTGAGCGCCAGTCCGAGAAGCGGCGCTTCAGCCTCGAGATCATGATGCAAAAGCACCACGGCCGTGAAGGCGTCAATCATTTTCGCGACATAGTGGGGATTGCCGTTCTCGATCCGGATCACATCGTAGCCCAGGATCGTTGCACAGCGCGCCGTGGCCCGCGCCTCGAGCGAACGACCCGAGATCAGGATGCGGGTTCGCGGAAGGAATACCGACAGAAACTCGTCTTCAAACCAACCAGATTGAACAGGCGGATCCACTGCCACGAGAGACTGATTGGACGGCACATAACGAAGGCCAACCGGCTGCCTCCGTTCCAGGCGTTCGAGGACAAGCCGGATCGCAGAAATGTCGCGCAAGACATGGATTGCAACGGTGATGCCGCCGCCGCACGGCAGGGCCATGTCGAAGAAGGGAGAGCCTTGGCCGAACATCACCATGCGATCCCGACCCTCGGCAATCGCAAGGAGTGCGTCGAAAGCAACCGCAGCCTCCACACAGCCGCCGGAGACATAGCCGCAGTAGCTGCCGTCAACTGCGACCGCAAGCAACGAACCCAACGAGCGAGCCGCCCCGCCTCGAATGTCGACGAGTGTTGCGATCGCAACCTCTCCTCGATCGAAGCATTCAACGGCAAAGCGAAAAATCTCTGACGAATCGTCCGACATCCTCGCTTGGACGGGTGCAGGAAGCGGGGTGATGGCTACCATCTCGTTCATATCAGATCCTCTCGAGGTCCGGAGCAACGGCAGGTTTTCTTCGTCTTGAAGGGGGCATCGGCAACCGTGGGGTCAGGCTGCCGATGCGGGGGAACCCGGTCCTTGGTTGTGGGGGATGAAGGAACCGGTCCGACCGAAATCTAGCGCGAACTTGTCTGATGGATTTGTCAGTGATCGCGCACTTTGTATCAATCTGTCACACATCCGCGGAGGGCGCGCTCGCCCGCGGAGAACCTCAGCGGACCGTCGATGACATAAATCAAGCGCCACTTCGCCCGCAAAAGTCAGTTAGACGGACCTGCCTGCTGCACGGGAGGCGCCTTCGAAGCCACCTCGTCGAGGCTCCATGGTCCCGGGCCGGCGGCAGCGATGTAGAGGAAGAGGAAGCAGAACAACATTGCGGTCTCGCCGCCGTTGAGGGCGGGAAAGAAGCCTTGTGAACCGTGTCCAATAAAATAAGCAAAGGCCATCTGGCCGGAGAGCAGGAAAGCGACCTGGCGAGAAAACAGGCCAATCGCCAGAAGCACACCACCGATGACTTCAAGAAAGCCGGCCGCCAGAAGCAGCGCATTCAGCGGGTATTCGAACGGCGCCGGCCAACCGAACAATTTCATTATTCCATGCGTGAAGAATGATGTGGCGGCGATGATGCGCAGGACGCTCAGCAATTGCGGCGCGGCGCCATGGAGAAATGCCATCTGCATGTTCGTGATCCTCATCTGGCGAAGCGTATTCAAGAAAGTCGAAGAGTGCGGCTTCGCGGGCGCCGCTCGCCGACGGTCGATATGCTCTTCTATTCGGCGGGAGCGCTTACTCCCGCATCCGCGTAAGGCTTGGGATGCGGTCCGCGGCTGAACAATCGCCGGGTCACGATGAAGAGCATGGGGATGAACAATATGCCGAGGACCGTCGCCGATATCATGCCGCCCATGACACCTATACCGATCGAGTTTTGGGAACCGGAACCCGCGCCGTCGGCGATGGCGAGCGGGAGGACGCCAAGGATGAAAGCGAAGGATGTCATCAGGATCGGCCGCAACCGCTGGCGCGCGGCCTCAAGCGTCGCCTCCACCAATCCCTTCCCGCCGGCTTCCTCGGTAATGGCAAATTCCACGATCAGGATGGCGTTCTTCGCCGCAAGACCGATCGTCGTCAAAAGCCCGACCTTGAAATAGACGTCATTGGCCTGTCCGAAAGTACTTGCCGCGACCAGTGCCCCGAAGACTCCGACAGGAATGGCAAGCATGACGGAGACTGGCACCGTCCAGCTCTCGTAGAGCGCCGCAAGCGCCAGGAAGACGACCACGACGGAAATGGCATAGAGGTATGCGGCCTGATTGCCGGAAAGCCGTTCCTGAGCCGAAAGGCTCGTCCATTGGTGCGAAAAACCCGCAGGCAGCTCTCCCACCATGCGGTCGATCTCCGCCATCGCCTGACCTGAGCTTATTCCTACGGCCGCCGCGCCCTGAAGCTGTACCGCTGACACGCCATTGTATCGCTCAAGCCGCGGCGAGCCGTAATCCCACCGTCCTGTCGAGAAGACCGAAATCGGCACCATCTCCCCGCGATCGTTGCGGACATGCCAGCGATCGAAATCGGCAGGCTGCATGCGAAAAGACGCATCAGACTGGACATAGACACGTTTGACCCGCCCGCGGTCGACGAAGTCGCTCACATAGCTGCCTCCCCAAGCCGTCGACAGCGTCGCATCGATATCGGAAAGCGTAATGCCGAGCGCGCTCGCCCGCCCACGATCGATCGAAACGGAATATTGCGGTGTATCCTCCTGGCCATTCGGCCTGGTGCCCGACAACCTCTCATTCGCCGCAGCTGTCCTCAGAAATTGGTTGCGAGCCGCCATCAGCGCCTCATGCCCGGCGCCACCGGTGTCACGTAGGAAGAAATCGAAGCCGCTATTGTTTCCGAAGCCCGGCAGGGCGGGTGGCGACAAGGCAATGACACGCGCATCGCGAATTGCGCCGAAGGCTGCCATCGCACGTCCGGCAATCGCCTGCGCAGAGGCTTCGGGTTCCGAGCGCTGATCGAAATCCTTCAAAGCGACGAACACTGTCGCAACATTTTGACCTTGGCCACCGAAGCTGAAGCCGGTAGCGCCGAATACGCCGTCGACGTAGCTTGCCTCGCTGGTCAGGTAGTATTCGAGCACCTGGTCCAGCACCCGCCGCGTCCGGTCAGCCGTCGCTCCCGGCGGAAGCTGGATAGAGGTCATCAGTCTGCCTTGGTCCTCCTCTGGCAGAAAAGCGGTCGGCAACCTCGCGAAAAGCAGGACGGTCGCGCCCGATAGCGCCGCAAACAGGACGAGCGCCACGCCGATCCGGCGGACGATCGAAAGCGTGGCGCGCCGGTAAAGTGCGGTGAACCTCTGGAAGCCGGCATTGAACCAGCGAAACGGCGCGGCCTTTTCGGATCCGGATCCGGGCGGCCTGAGGATCGTGGCGCAAAGCGCCGGCGTGAAAACCAGGGCCACCAGCACGGAAAGCACCATTGCCGAGACGATAGTGATCGAGAACTGCCGGTAGATGATTCCAACAGAACCAGAGAAGAAGGCCATGGGGATGAAAACCGCCGACAGCACGGTCGTGATACCGATCAGGGCGCCGCTGATTTCACCCATGGACTTCAAGGTCGCCTCGCGCGGTCCGAGCCCCTCTTCTTCCATGACCCGCTCGACATTCTCGACGACGACGATCGCGTCATCAACGAGAAGGCCGATCGCAAGAACGATGCCGAACATGGTGAGTGTGTTGATCGAGTATCCGAACACAGCCATGACAGCAAACGTCCCCAACAGCACCACAGGTACCGCAAGCGTCGGGATGATCGTCGCGCGCAGGTTCTGCAGGAAAACGAACATGACGATGAAGACGAGGATGACAGCCTCGATCAATGTCACCACGACGCTCTCGATCGACAGGCGCACGAAAGGAGACGTGTCGAGGGGATATTTGACCTCTACGCCTGGGGGGAAGCTACCTCTGTAGCTTTCGATCTCGGCGCGCACCGCCTCTGCAGCTTCAAGCGCATTTGCGCCGGCCGCCAGGCGGAAGCCGACGCCTGCGGAGGGATGACCGCTATAGGTTCCGCTCGTGGTATAACTCTCGGAGCCAAGTTCGACCTCAGCAACGTCATTCAATGTCACGACCGAGCCATCGGAAGCGCGCGCGAGGATGATTGCCTCGAACTGCTCCTTGCTCTGGAGACGGCTTCCCGCAGTCACGGTGGCATTGAGCTGTTGGCCCTGCCGCTGCGGCAGAGCCCCGAATTGACCGGCGGCCACCTGCGTGTTTTGCGCTCTGATCGCTTGCGTCACATCAGTGACCATAAGCCCATGCTGGGCGAGCCGGTCGGGGTCAAGCCAGATGCGCATGGCATAGCGGGAGGAGCCAAGCAGTTGCACCTCGCCAATGCCTGGCACGCGCCGCAACGAGTCCATGAGGGAGCTGTCGACAAAGTCGGCGATATCCGTTCCGGACAGACTGTCGTCCTCAGACAGGAAGGAGGCGATCAGGAAGAAACTGGACGTCGACTTCGATACCGTCAGCCCCGTGTCCTGGACCGCGCTCGGCAAACGTGCCTGGACGAGCTGGAGATTGTTCTGGACCTGCATCTGTGCGACATCGGGGTCGGCGGCGCTCGTAAAGGTCAATGTGATCGACGCCTCGCCGGTGGAGGATGAGTTCGAGGACGCATAGTCCAGATTTTCGATGCCCGTCATGCCCTGCTCGATCACCTTAGTCACCGAGTCCTCGACGGTCTTCGCGTCGGCGCCCGGATAATTGGCGGTGATGCGAACCGATGTGGGAGCAATCTGCGGATACTGCGATATGGACAAGGTCGTGATTGCGATCGCGCCTGTCATCATGACGGCGATTGCAAGCACCCATGCGAAGATCGGGCGGCTGATGAAGAAACGCGACATGGCGCCGCCTCACCGCGTTACGGCGTCAGGCAACCGCACGGAAACCTCTGCGGGTTTTCCTGCAGATGGCCGACCCGCCTCGGCGACGGCAACGAACTCCCCCGTCTCGTTATCGACGGTCACTGCGGTGACTTGGACCTCTTCGCCGATCGCCGCCCTCTGGAGGCCCTCGACGACGACACGATCACCCTCCCCGACGCCAGCGGTCACCAACCAATTGTTGCCGATGCCGCGCTCGACGGCCAGAACACGTTCCTCGATCTTCCCGTCGGCGCTGATGAAACGCGCCGTGGCCTCTCCGCGGCTATTGCGTGAGACCGCGCGCTGCGGAATGAGCACGCTATCTTCGACATAGCCGTCTTCAACGAGTGCCCGCACATACATCCCGGGCAGGAGCGCGCCTTCCGGATTGGGGAAGACGGCGCGCATCAGAACCATGCCGGTCGTTTGCGATACGGCGCCGTTGCGGAACTGCAACTTTCCGGGATGGCCGTATTTGCTGCCGTCTTCGAGCCGGAGTTCGACGGTCACCGAGCCTTCCTGTGGCTTGATATCCTGCGACGCGAGTGCCTTGTTGAGCGCGAGAAGGCTGGCGCTCGAGCGCACAAGGTCGACATTGATGATGTCCGTCTGGCGGATCGTCGTCATTGGCGACGCCTGGTCTTCGGTAACCAGCGCACCCTCGGTCACATTTGAAGCGTCCACACGCCCGCTGATCGGGGCGCGGACCTTGGCATATTCCAGTTCGATGCGGGCGGTTTCAAGAGCTGCCCTGGCAGCGGCGACGTCCGCCTCGGCCTGCAGCATCTGTGTTCGTGCCTCATCGAAATCCTGGCGGCTGACGACACTGCTCGCACTCAGGCTCTCATAGCGCTGCGAGCGCGCTCGGGCGCTCGGAAGGGCACTTTCGGCTCGCTGCACGGCAGCCTCGGCATTGCGGTAGGAGGCCTCAAACGGCATGGGGTCAAGTTCGTAAAGGACGTCTCCGGCTTTTACCAAGCCGCCCTCATCGAAACTTTGCCAGAGAATGATGCCGGACACGCGAGGGCGGACCTCCGAAACCATCTGTGCACCGGTACGGCCCGCCAATTCTGTCGTCAGTGTCACTGCCTGGCGATGCAAGGTCTGCGCGCTGACTTCAGGTTTTGAACGAGCTGGCCGCTCCTGTGCCACCACGTCAGCGTTGCAACTTGAAAGCAGGGCCGGGAGGCAAAAAATCATGGCAACATAGACGGTCGAAAAGCAGTTGGCTCGCATCATCGAACACCTTTGCGCGGCTGTGAACGGTCTTCACGCGAGGCGGGCGCCCTTGCGCCCCACCAGGATCGCGATCGGCGCGAAATTAAGCCGGCTCTGTCGCACGGGTGTGCCGAACGCGACCAAAACTGTAACCAAGTGTATCAACCACCATCAATTGCCCGCGAGGCTGATGACGGCCGTCAGTGAGATGAGGGAGGCAAACAGAATGATGTCGGCCAACACTCCTCTGGCGATCGCCGAAATGCTGTGTTGTTCGACTCTGTAGCTGTTGTTCTGATCTGCCATGACCATTCCTTTCCATGTTGATCGCGCGTCGGTCGATCGGCCCGTGGTCTCCATCGGGGGCTGGAAGCGCAGGGCGGCCAACCGACGATCGTCGAAGCGACGATTGAAAGACGCGCGTCTTGTTCGCGCCTTGTGCTTGATAAGGGGAAGGTTAGTTCGGCCTTGTCGCAGAGCTTTGCCGCAGACGAGTCAAAATGTAATCAAGTGTCGCAGCATGAGCGGCGAGGCTGCGGCACCGCTACCAGAATAGCTGTCCAAGGTGCACTTTCGATTGATACGCATGAATGTGGATGGTGGCTGCCGCCTGCCGAGGGTGACGATGGAGGTGCAACGGCGCCGAGATCAATGTTGCGTCCGCGGCTTTGTCGGCTTCTCGGCAAGGTTCGGGGCACGGAGCCCAATCGACCCGCGCAGGGATTTCCAGTCGCGCCCCTTGGGGACAGCAGGCGTTTCCACACGGCCATCGCGTGGCAGAGAAAGAACGGCTTGCATGCCGCCATCTCCTGTTGCGAAGGAAATGTCACCGCCATGTTGCCTGGCTGCAGCACGCGCGATCGATAGGCCAAGTCCAATCCCGCCGGTGTCGCGATTGCGCGAAGCCTCGAGCCGGAAAAACGGCGTGAACACCTTTTCCTTCATAAGGTCGGGAATGCCTGGACCGCGGTCCTCGACGACGATGTCGATGGTCGCAGCCGTGTGCCGGATGAAGACCCGCGCCTCTCCGCCATATCGCACGGCGTTTTCGACGAGATTTCGCACGGCGCGTCTGAGACCATCAGGCCGGCAGCGATAGGACATTTTCACGCCTTCGACGAAACTGACAGGCTTGCCAAGATCGGACTGGTCGTCGCAGATGCTTCCAACCAGCGCTTCCAGATCGATGTCGCGCGTTTCCTCTTCCGTCGATTCCCCACGCGCAAAAGAAATGGCGGCCTCGGTCATGCCCTGAAGTTCATCAATCGTCGACAGCATTTTTCGCTGGATCTCCTGATCCTGCACGAATTCGGTCCTCAGTCTCAAGGTCGTCAGGGGCGTTCGCAGATCGTGACCGATCGCGGCCAGCATCTTCGTTCTGTCTTCAAGGAAACGGTGCAGCCGACCTTGCATCTTGTTGAAGGCTTCGGCGGTGCGCCGGACCTCTTCCGGTCCTTCTTCCGAAAGCGGCGGCAGGTTTTCTCCCCGCCCCAAGGCTTCGGCCGAGGTCGCAAGATGTCGCAGCGGCCTTGATATGCGGCTGGCGAAGAACACGCCGAGCAGAGCCAGGATGAGTGCCGTCAGGCTGAGCGAGGCGAGCGACGTGGAGGTCCACCAGCCTCCAGTCTGTCGCATATAGAAGGCTGCGTTCAGCCAGGTCCTCTCATCGACCTTGATGACAAGGCCATAGCCCCGCGAGCCGTCGAAATAGACATATTTGATCGGCTGCGGGAGCGCCCAGAGGCTCTGCATTGGAACGCGCCATCCCTCACCGCCGTTCGACGCTGCGACCCTCTTCGCATCAGGGACCTGCGTCCTGGCTGAGCCATCTTGAAAGATCCTGACGAGGTCCACGAAATTCTCCAGAGGCCGGGAAAATTCGGCGGCAGCCGTCAGGCGCCAGGCGGCGGGGTCTTCCGCTTCACGATCGCTCACCCAAAAACGCGAGTCCCTCGTCTCGCTCGCAAGCAGAGCCTGCTTTTGATATTCGGGCGGTACGGTTTCCACCAGTCGGGTCAGCGTGCGCGCTCGACTGAGGAATTCGCTCTTGGCTGCAGCGTCGAGAGCTTTGGAATGCTCCTTCCAGGAGATTAGAAATGTCAGCGCCTGGGAAATGATCAAAGCCGCAAGCGTAAACGCGATAAGTTGCGTCGCCAGGCTTCTGTTCCAGAGGTGGTTCATTCGAACGCCACCTCGGCAGCCAAGCTGTAGCCGCCGCCCCAATGCGTCTTGATGATCGACGGATTTTTAGGGTTCTCTTCGATTTTTTTGCGAAGCCGGCTCACCTGATTGTCGATGCTGCGATCGAAGATGTCGGCCGTCCTGCCGACGGTCAGATCAAGCAGCTGTTCGCGGCTCAGGATCAGGCCGGGCCTTTCGATGAAGACTTTCAGCAGACGGAATTCGGCAGTGCTCAAGGGTATTCCAACGCCGTCGCTACCGGAAATTTCCTGACGTCCCATGTTGACGCGCCACTGGCCGATGCGGACGGCCCTTTGCTGCTGTGTCATGCGCTGCTGTGTCAGCGGATTGCTCGCGCGCCGAAGCACCGCTCTGATGCGAGCAAGGAGCTCGCGGGGATTGAATGGTTTCACGACGTAGTCGTCAGCGCCAAGTTCCAGTCCGATGATTCGATCGGTATCTTCGACCAATGCGGTCAGAAAAATGATCGGGATGTCTGTCGCGGCACGCACCTGACGGCACACGCTCAATCCGTCCTCGCCCGGCATCATGACATCGAGAATGATCAGGTCCACCACCTGGCGCTCGCGCTCGAGCAGGCGTCGAAGGGCCGCGCCGCTTTCTGCCACGCTCACCTTGTAGCCTTGCTGCTCGAGATACTGTCGAACCAGATCTCGGATATCGCTGTGATCGTCGACAACCACGACATGCGATGAATTCTGCATCTGCATAACCTCTTGAGCTATTTTTACAGAAGAGAGCGCGGTTCGCATCGAAAAAAGTGTATCAAAGTTTCACAGCGGTTCGGTCACAGCCATTTTCTCACATGTCCTAAAGGATCTGAAATGGCCGCCTCGGGATCGGACGCCTCCCTTCGCTTGCCGGATCATTATGGGGACCACGGCTGCGAACTCAACGGCGTTGTCGTAAAATTGATGACCGCGCGTGCAATGGAAAGTGGCCGGCTTCTGGCAAGAAGCCTGTTTGGCTCGGTGTATCGGACGACGTGACCGATACGGCGAATTCGCTGCAGGCCGTTTGCAAGATGCCTGCGACGTCGATAAGCTCAACTGTCTCTGTCGCATAGTCGTTTCGAGGATAATTCAGGTTCTCGACGAGCAGGCTCTCAATCCGATCGATATCGGAGAGCAGGCGTCCTTCTGACCGCTTTCCCATCCGCTCCACGCGCAGTTTCAGCCGCGTCAGCGCCGTGCGCAGATCATGACCAATGCCCCGGAGCATGCGGGTGCCTGCTTCGATTATTAGACGGATCCGGCCGGCGCATGCCGCCATGGGACAAGTTTCTACATGGGAGCGCCACAACGACAGAGGCGATCCGTCGACCAATACAAATAGTCATTTGGACCCGCATGACGCAGCGCTTGGCGGTCGACTTTCTTCAAAGGACATCTTCGATGCGGATCGGCAGCTTTCTGACACGCTTGCCCGTCGCGTGGTAGATCGCATTGGCGATCGCCGGAGCGGTGCCAAGCATGACGAGCTCGCCCATTCCCTTGACGCCGACCGAGTTGACCATCGTGTCCGGTTTGTCGATGAAGCCAACGTCGACGTCACCGATGTCGGCATTAACCGCCATGAGGTAGTCGGCCAAATCAGCGTTGAGGTAGCCGGCAAAACGCGGATCGACGTCAGTCTCCTCGCGAAGCGCCGTGCTGAACCCCCAGACAACGCCGCCATACATCTGCCCGCGAGCGGTCACCGGACTGACGACCCGACCGACATCGGCAATGCTGACCACCCGCGGCATGCGGATGCGGCCCGTTCTGGGTTCAATATGAATTTCGACGAACTGGGCAATGTAACTCATTGATGTAAAGCCCGGGTATTCAGGGCCCGCACCTGCACGACCCCCGGTTCGAAAGGCTTCAAGAGCGGAGGCGTCCTGCCCGGGCGCGAGCTCCGAAACCACCACTTCAATCTGGGGACGTTTCAGGCGCGCCAGTTGCTCATGCAAATTGCCCGCCGGCGGGTTCGGACCTGCAAGCTCATCGAAGCGGGCGCGCAACGCCCTGACAGCCTTCGCCGTGACAGGGATGATGCTGGCCGTGCCGCGCTCGCCAACGGTCATCATCTGCGGACCGACTGTCGTATCCCCAAGCAAAATCTCTAGACGATCGGGGTTGATGTCGAGTCCCTGGATGATCGTGTTTGCGACCGTAGTCCGGATACCCTGGCCCATTTCGTGCCCGGACGATATCACCCGCGTCGTGCCGTCCGCACGTACCCGCAGTGTCGTCTCGGCAGCTGAGCCCGACGCCCCGAAAATCCCGCATGCGACGCCGTATCCGACCATCGTGCCGTCGTCCAGTCGCATCGATCCCGGTTCAGGTGTTCGCCGGCTCCAGCCAAAGCGCCTCGCACCTTCCCGCAGGCAGTCATTCAGGAAATGCGGCGACAGAGGCTGCCTAGAGATGATGTCGTTCTTTGCTTCATGCTCGAGACGAAGTTGAACCGGATCTTTGCCGAGCTTGTAAGCCATCTCGTCGATCAGGCTTTCCAGCGCAAACCCGGCAGGGAACGGATGCGTCCCGCGGGTATGTCGCGGCATCTGGCGGTCGATATGGATATCGCCTGCCGTCGCCCGAAAATTTTCGATGGCATAAAGACGCGCGATATCCTCATGATAACCGCTTGAGCGGAATCCGCCGTCAGGGATATTTTCTTGCACCACGTCATAGAGGACGGCGTCCAGGCGCCCCTGCGCATCGGCGGCAAGACGGATATTGTGAACACTGCGCGGCCGGTAGTTGGCGATATGGAACAACTGCCCACGCGGTGTGACCAGCTTGACTGGCCGCCCTGTCAGCCTGGCAGCCTGGGCAACCAACGCGGATTGAAGCTTGGGAGGAGATTTCTGCCCGAACCCGCCTCCGACATGTTCGGATTTGACCGCAACTCGGTCCGGAGCAAGGCCTAAGGCCTTAACGAGTGCGCCTTTGGCTGCTTCAATATTCTGGCAGCCCTCATGGACCGTCAGTCGCCCGTTAGACCATTCCGCGACGGTCCCGAACAATTCCATGGCGTTATGGTGCTGGGTTGGTGTCTCGAAAGTGCCCTCGACAATGACGCCTGCATTTTGAAACGCTTTGTCGACGTCGCCTGTATTAAAGCCTTCTGCCGGAACGCGTTGTGCGCCGGGACTGGTCATCAAGGGCACGAATGGTGCCGCTTCGTAGTCAGCAGATAGGGCTTCAGCACCCTCTATCGCGGCCTCGATCGTCTCCGCGACAACCAATGCAATTGGCTGCCCGCGGAATGATATTTGTGGACGAAGCGAGGGAAAATCGCCTATGGACAGGACATGAACGACACCGGGGATTTTGGTCGCCGCGGTGACGTCAACGTTTGTGACTTTGCCTTTCGCGATGGTGGCAGGGACCAGCATCGCATGCAGCATGCCGGGCAGCCTGATATCGGCTGCGTACGCCGTGCGGCCCTGTACCTTATCCCTGGCGTCGACGCGGGCGATTTCTGAGAAGGTTTGTGACGGCATCACGCTCTCCTTTCCGCGGCAATCATCAAGGCATCGGCAACAACCCGGGCTCCCAGATCGGACTTGAAGGCGTTGTGCTGGCCCGGACGCGCATCCTTGAATGCGGCCCGGCCGGCTTCAAGTGCCAGCTCGGGCGTTAATTGCTTGCCGCGCAACGTCTCTTCGGCACTCTGCGCGCGCCATGGGATCGTTGCGACACCGCCAAGTGCAATGCGGGCCGTTCGGACATTGGCTCCTTCCATTTCAACCACGACTGCGGCGGATGCCACCGCGAACGCAAAACTCTCCCGGTCGCGAATCTTGTGATAGGTCGAGGAACGGCTTGGCGCTTTCGGGACGGTAATGGCCGTGATCAGTTCGGCTGGGGCTATATCGAATTCCAGATGCGGCGTATCGCCGGGCAGCCTGTAGAAGTCCGAAATCGGGACGGTGCGCGTTCCTGCGGGTCCATGAATTTCGACCGATGCGCCCATCGCCGTCAACGCCACTGGCCAGTCTCCCGGTGAGACCGCGATACAAGCGTCACTCACTCCAAGGATCGCATGGCCTCGGTCCAATCCGCCGATTGCCGCGCAACCGGAACCGGGGACACGTTTGTTGCAGGGGTACATGCCTACCGTAGACAGTGACCCCGCGCCGTTGCGGAAATAGGGACAGCGGGTTCGCTGAAGCAGGTTGCCGCCAACTGTGGCCATATTGCGCAGCTGCTGCGAGGCTGCTTTCAGCAAGCTCTCGGAAAGGACCGGATATTCGTCTCGCACCGCTGGTGCATACGCGACGTCGCTCATCAGCGCCAAGGCACCAAACCGCAATACGTCGCCGTCAGTGTCGATCGTGTCGAGGCCCATGATGCCGGTAACGTCGATAAGATGCGCTGGCCGCTCCACGCCGAGCTTCATCAGATCATAGAGCGTTGTGCCGCCGGCGATGTAGCGCGCGTCTAGGCCGGCCGCCGCAAAGGCTTCGACGGCTGCTTCGAGGCTGTCCGCCCGGGTGTAATCGATAGCTCGCATCTTCAGCCCTCCTTCGAATTGGCCGCCACATCTTCGATGGCAGCGACAATCCCGGCATACGCGCCGCAACGACAGATGTTTCCACTCATAAATTGGCGGATCGCAGCTTTGTCCGTTGCGTGACCATTTCGAACACATGCGACGGCGGACATGATCTGGCCCGGCGTGCAGTATCCGCACTGCAATGCATCGTGATCGATGAAGGCGGTCTGCATCGGATGAAGTGTATCTCCGTCGGCCAGCCCTTCGATGGTCGTCACCTGACGTCCGTCCACTTTCGCCGCAAGCGTCAGACAGGACACTACGGTTCGGCCGTCGAGATGCACCGTGCATGCACCGCACTGGCCATGATCGCAGCCTTTTTTTGTTCCCGAGAAGCCAATGCGCTCGCGCAGCAGGTCAAGAAGCGATGCGCGTGAGTCAATATCAAGAGCGACGGCCCGTCCATTCACCGTCGTCGAAACGAAGAGAGTTGTGCCCGTTTCATTCGAAACAGAAGTCTCCTGGGCGGCAGCAGGTTGCAGTGGAAGTATCGTAGCGACTGCAACACCGGCACCGGTGCCAAGGACGGCTCGACGCGTCACACCAGCGCCTTGAGAGTCTGCGGGACTTTGCTCTGCCATTTATGCTCTCCTCCTGGACTTTCAAACCAATGTCTGGACGCGGCGGTTACTCGCCAGGAATAGCTCATCGCTGTCGCACAACTGTGCCGCGGCATGGGGAATTTGTCGCAAACTGTCGCAAATTCGCAGCAGATCTAGGCTGCTGCCGGCGAAGGAGATATCTGCGGTCGAGAAGCGTGTGGAGATGACATGGCGGTCGTGGACCGCATCGATCCCCTGGTTGCCGTTCAATGCCTAGGCGAGGTGGTCGAAATCGGCACCCGAACGGAAATTTTGCCAATCCTTAGCATGACTGCACCACGAGGCTCCTCGAAGCCGTCCCTTTGCCCGACCGGGATAGGCGCAATACGCGGCGAACCGTCGAACCTGCCCTGGTTTAGCTAAACCGTTGGTTTTGTTTGAAACTCTATTGGCATGAGTCGCTATTATGGAACTATGTGTTGAGTTCGGCATGAACGGCAACTGCAGCTCGTCGGTATGCGGCGGCCCTGCGGCCCCGCTCCGAATGTGGCGCGAGCCGGCGCGGTCGGAAAAAGAGCGGCACGCATCGGGCGTGACCGCGGCTTACTCCGCCGACGGTCCGTAGAGGCCAAGCTGCTCGAGAAGCGCCCGCTGCCGGCCGGCATTTTTGGCCAGCAGACCGGTATAGCGATCGATGATCCGGTCGCGGTGGCTCGGATCGGAGACAACGGAGAGCGCGCCGACGATCGCCGCGACCTTTTCCGAGGTCCGCCGCAATTCGTCCAGCAGTTCGGAATTGCCGCTGATCTCGCTGACCACCCGCTTCGTCACCCTGCCGATTCCGGCCGGTGTGCGGCCGCCTGCCGAGACATACCCTTGCGGCAGATCGCCCTTCAGATTGGTGACCGACTTGAAGCGGATGACATCGAAGATCTGGTCGACCGCCTGCTTGGCGCCGGTCACCCGCGAAGGATGGTCGGTATCGGCGGCGGCATGCGGCAGCAGTTCCAGCTTGCCCTTATGGCGCTCTTCGAGCGGCAGATAGGGCACCATCGGCCCGCTGAGCTTGCCGGTCGCTGCATCCTTGAAGAGATCGGCGTCGATTGCCGCATGGGCAATCTTTCCTGATGACAGCGCCCGGTCGAGCGCCGCCGCATCGACGACCTCGCCCCGATCGTAGTTGACCAGCACTGCACCATCGTTCATCGCGCCGAGAACCTGGGTGTCGACCACCCCTGCGTTGGAGTAGACGCCGGTCGCAGCATCCAGCCGGCCGAGACCGATATGGACGGAGAACACGTCGGCGCCGGTCGCCGCTTCAACCGGACTTGCGGCGTAATCGAAGCCTTCCGACTCGATCCAGCCTTGGTGACGCTGGCGCGCGTAGATCGCCACCTTCATGCCGAAAGCCTTGGCGAGCTTGGCGACTTCGCGGCCGATATTGCCGTAGCCGAGAATGGCGATTTTCCGGCCCTCCAGCTTGGCGGTCGGGAAATCCTTGAGCTGGCGCCCGGTATCAAAGTCGCCGTTGGCGACCATCTGGTGCAGCCTGTCGACGGGCAGGTCGGGAACGACCTTGAGGATTGCCTTCATCGCCATCTGGGCGGTCGCCCGGCTGTTGATGCCGGGCGTGTTCATCAAAGGCGCCTCGCCGCCCTCGCCGTTGCCGCCGCCCCAGGAGGCCGAGCCCATGTTGCCGGTACCCGCGCCGATGCGCACGCCGCCGAACGGGAAGACGGAAGCCTTCGGGATGAAGGTCGCTGCCGCGATCAGCGCGTCATACTGGCCCTTGTCCGTCTGCGGCAGGATCTCCGCCTCGGTGCTGAGATTCGGCTGGTAGAAGAAATGGATGTGGCCCTTTTCCAGCGCCGCCCTGTCGCCGATCGGGCCGGTATGGAAGACGCCGCCCTTTTCCTCGACATAGGTCCTGATCTCACTGTCGTCGGGCTCCCCATCGGCGCCGAGGCGAAGGCCGACCAGATCGGCGATCAGCACCGTATAGGCGTGTTCGGGATCGTCCTTGCGGACCATCGCGCCGGCCTTCACGGGTGCTGCGAACGTGACGCCCTGCTTTGCCAGTTCCTCCTCGATCACAACGATCTTGGCGCGCAGATAGGTGTATTGCAGGTTCTCCAGCAGCGCGACGATATCGGCCGGCTCGCGGGTGCCGCCGACCCAGGCGCGGTAGTCGCCGGGCGTTCCCGGGAACGCGTTGACGTAGCGCGCCGCATCGAGGCCGGGCTCGAACTCGCCGTTCGGATGGGTAAAGCCCTCATAGCCGAGTAGTTGCTTCGAACGCGCGATAATGCGGGCATGGATCGCAGGATCGGTGATGCCGGCGTCCTCGACCTTTAGCAGTGTGACCGCCGCGCCGCGCCGCTCGGCATCGGTGACGGTGAGCGAAAACAGCGGGTGCGACTCGACCCAGCCGTCGATTGCCGCCCGATTGGCCGCAGACCGCTTGTTGAGCTCGACCACCGAGCCGACCCGCGCCTCGGACTGCAGGAGGCCGAAGGTGGTTTCGGCAAAGGCAAGCGCGCTGTAGGTGTTGATGACGCCGCCGAGCATGCGGTCTTCCGCGGCATCGTAAAACGGCCCGGCATCCACGGATCGCTTGGCGGAAAGCGGCTGTCGCGCGTCGATCGGCGGCGCGATCTTGAGCTGGCGCGGGATCGCCCAGGACGGATCCTGCTGGTTTTTCTCAACGAGCGCCAAAGCATGCGGCGTGAAGGAGGCGACGAAATACCCCGACACCCCGCCGATCGCCTTCTGGAACGGCGTGAACAAGCAGCATTTCGCCATCACGGCGTCGACCAGCTCGGGCTCCCAAGGCATGGCGCCCAGCATCGACGTCGCGTCGAACACTGCATGGCGGTTTGCCGGATCGCCATCGATCCAGTTCAGCAGCTCGTGGATCTCGCGGCTGGTATAGGCATTGGCGCCGGTCGTCTCGTGGCCGACGCCGACGAAGATCGACACGCCGAGAGCGGAAAGCTCGGCGGCCGTCGGGATTACACCTTCGGAGGCGGCAAACTGAATGCGGCTCTCGCAGCCTTTTTCGGCGAAGCGCTGCATCTCGATCAGCTGCGTGGCCCAGGACTGACGGAAGAAGCCTGCCGCGCGGGCCGGATCGCTTTCCGGGCGCGGCGTATCGACGTAGACGCGCTGGGCGTCGTCGTTGGCATTCATCAGGTGCTGGACGCAGACGGTAAAGCCGCTGTGACCGCCGCCGAGTCCCACAGCCATCCGGTTCGCCTTCGGGAAGTGGAAATAGCGGTGGATCGCCCGCATCATGTCTGTCAGAATTTTATCCGCCGGGTAGCCGCGATGCATGCTGCGGGAAATTTCGGCGGTGGTGAAACCGCCGATGTCGTTACCCCTGTCGTCGAACTTGCGATAGGTCTTCTCGATCCATCTATCGAAAGCGATGTGCCGCAGGCGGCTATCCACTTCGTCGGTGGTCGCATCGGTGATCGGACCGACGCCGAAAAACGGATTGGACGGCAGCTTCGGTGCTCCCGACTTCGTCAGTCGGAGCGCTTCAAGTCGCTGTTCCTGCATCTGCTCGATATTTGTCATGATCTGCCTATCTGTTTGAAAGGAAGGTGGGCAAGGCGGCCAAGGTCGTGGTTATGGTATCGCGTTCCGACCATTGCCTGAATGATTTTTCCTGTGCAAAACGCCTGGCCGACAACCCCTTCGAGCGCTGCGGCAAGGGTCGCCTCCACCAGGGTGGATATGGGTGATGCATTCCCCTATGCGGTTACCGCGATCACAAAGACGCCCCTCGTGCCACCCTTTCGGCAACCCGCCATCTGCTGCCGGTTTCGGGTGGGGCCGCGCGGATATTGGCATTGCAGGCAATCTCTGATCTAGTCTGCAATTCTCTCGGCCGGGCGCTTCAGCCGCAGGCTCCTACATTCAAAACGAGCGAGAGCCGTATTTCATGACCACTCACCGCTTCATTCCGACGAGCTTTCACAATGTCATCGGCTCTCTTTCGCCGGCTCTGCACATCGCCGACGGCGATACCGTGGTCACCGAAACGCTCGATGCCGCCGGGCATGGCAAGGACGGCGTCAAGCACGCATCCGGCCCCAATCCGATGAACGGCCCGATCTTCGTGGAAGGTGCCGAGCCCGGGGATGCGCTGAAGGTCGAGATCATCAGCATGATCCCGACCAGGGACACGGGCTTTACCCGCAGCGTCGTCGCCGCCAATGTGGTCGATCCCGAGGCGGTTCGCGACCTACCGCCACGTGATATCGCTGTCTGGGCGATCGACCGCGAAGCCCTGACCGTCCGGCTTTCCGAGCCGGTTGCAGGTCTTGAAAATTTCGTTCTGCCTCTTGCCCCGATGATCGGCTGTTTCGGCGTGGCGCCCAGCCTCGGCCAGGCGATATCGACGGCGACCAGCGGCGAATATGGCGGCAACATGGATTATCGGCTGTTTGGCCCCGGCACCACGGTCCGCTTTCCGGTATCGGCTGCCGGCGCCCTGTTCTTTCTCGGCGACTGCCATGCCGTGCAAGGGGATGGCGAGATCGTCGGAACCGGCGTCGAGACGACGTTCGAGGTCACGGTGCGGCTGACGGTGGAAAAGAAGGCCGGACTGGTCTGGCCGCGCGGGGAAACGGCCGAAGACATCTTCACCATCGGCAACGCCCGGCCTCTCGATCAGGCGCTTCAGCATGCGACCAGCGAAATGTTGAACTGGCTGGCGGCGGATTATGGCCTGGAAAGGACGGCGGCCAGCCATCTGCTCGGCCAGGTGGTGCGTTACGATGTCGGCAACGTCTTCGATCCGGCCTATACGATGGCTTGCCGTGTCGCCAAGAAATGGCTGCCTCGCCGATAGGCGAGCGCTTCCTCAATCGTGCCGGGACAGGAAACCGGAAACGGTCGCCAGGCAAAGCTGCTTTTCCTCGACATGCGGCATGTGGCTGGAATTTTCGAAGAGCATCCATTCGCAGCCCGGAACGCGTTCGAGATAGGGCCTTACCACCAGCGGCGTCGCCTCGTCGTATTTTCCCGAGATCAGCAGCGTCGGGGCTTCGATGCGGTCGAGCCTGTTCTCGATCGTCCAGTCCTTCATCGTACCGATGACGTGAAATTCAGTCGGGCCGTTCATGTTGCGGTAGACGGTGTTGTCCTCGTCCATGATGGCAAAGGTCCGCGCCACTTCAGGCGGCCACGGCACCACGCGACAGACATGGCGGTCATAGAAGACGCGCGAGGCGGCGATATATTCCGGATCGGTGAGGCTTCCCGCCAGCTCATGCTTCAGCAGCGTGTCCTGTACCTCCTTCGGCAGTTCCTGCCTCAGCCGGTTCGCCTCCGAAACCCAGGTATGCATGTTGGCCGGCGAGTTGGCTATCACAAGCGCCTTCAGCCCTTGCGGCCGGCGCACCGCGTGTTCGGCGCCGAGCATGCCGCCCCAGGACTGGCCAAGAAAGGCGTAACGGTCCTGGATGCCGAGATGGGAAAGCAGTGCGTCCAGCTCCTCAAGGAATAGGCCGACCGTCCAGAAATCCGGGCCCATTTCCGGAAGTCGGGTGGAATTGCCATTGCCGAGCTGGTCGTAATGAATGACCGGACGGCCGTCGAGGGCGGCGATATCTTTGAAGGAATCGACATAATCATGGGTGCAGCCAGGCCCACCATGGGCGACGACGAGGGGCAGCTTGCCGCTCTCCAGCGAGCCGGTGACCCGATACCAGGTGCGATAATCGCGAAAGGGCAAATAGGCTTCGTTGGTCGTGACTTCGCCCACGGGCGTCTCCATCTCTCGGCGTCATGAAAAAAATCATAACGCGGCGGCGGCGGCCAAGGCAGCTATCACAAGTTATAGGGTGGCCAATTATGGGTCGGCCGGTCTTCGAGCAGGCGGTAGTGGGTGGCGCGCACCACGGCCTGGGTTCGGTTGCGGGCGCCGAGTTTCTTTGTCGCGGCGTTCAGATGCATCACGACGGTTGGTACGGAACGGTCGATGATGCGGGAAATTTCCTTGGCGGAGTAGCCTTCCGCCGAATGGCGCAGGCATTCACGTTCCCGTTCGGTCAGACGGATCGTGCCGACGCTCTTCGCCCGCGTGTCGAAAAGCGAATAGGCGGTCTCATGGAAAACATGGGCAAGCAGGTTGAAGTCGGCGATATAGCGCAGTGCGTGCCGTTCGAAATCTTTGTTCCGGCCGAAGCGGATGCCGGTGACTGTCGCATAGTCGCCGCGTGGCATGTGAACCGGGACGGTGACGCCGGTCGACATATCGCGTTCGCTTAAATAGCGCGTCACCGGCGCCGTGTCGTCGTTCATGAAACGGTTGATCAGCGTGTCAGCGTCCGGGTCGTAGTTCCAGAAGAAAGGTGCGGAGGTTCGCAGCGCCACCTGCTGCACCGGATCGATACGGAAATAGCCGCGATTGAACCAGTAGTCGTGCATATCGTCTGAAATATTCCGCAGCTTCAGCAGCGATGGTATCATGATCGCGCCGTCGAGATCGTAAGGCACCGGCGTATAGTCGTAGATCAGCGCCTCGAAACCGATCTGCTTCATCGCCTCGAAGGCCTGGTCGATCCGGCCGTCCAGCGTTTCGTGCGCCGTAAACTGCCGTCGGATCGTTCCGATGTCGTCAAGAATGGGGTCGTCAAGCATGGGCTGCTCCCGGGGATCGGCATCGCGGCCCACCCTATCACTTCTTATAGCTGGCACTGAATGCGGTTTAAGGTAAAAATTTAGCCGTGCCCAAATATTGAGCAAGCGAAATCTTCTGCCGGAGCGATCAATGTGGCGTGAAATACGGCCGGACGAGCGATTCGAGATCGATGTCGATGGCTATCGCGTCGTTGCCTATAGTTTCGGGACCGGCATCGAGACAGTTTTCTGCCTGAACGGCGGGCCGGGTCTGCCCTGCGATTACCTGCGCGAGGCGCATTCCTGTCTCATGGACAAGGGCTATCGCGTTATCGCCTTCGATCAACTCGGCACCGGTGCCTCCGACCGGCCGGACGATCTCACGCTCTGGACGATCGGCCGTTATGTCGAGGAGACGGAGACGGTGCGCAAGGCGCTGGGGCTCGGCAAGGTCCACATGCTCGGCCATTCCTGGGGCGGGTGGCTGGCGATCGAATATGCGCTGACCTATCCTGAGAACTTGAAGACGCTGATCCTCGAAGATACCGTCGCCGATATGCCGCATCTGATCTCGGAACTGGAACGGCTGCGCGCGGCACTCGGTCCGGAAACCGTCTCAATGATGCAAAAGCACGAGGCGCAGGGCACCTACAATCATCCGGAATATCTCGCCGCCGTCACCATCCTCAACTATCGCCATGTCTGCCGCCTGCCGGAATGGCCGGCGCCGGTGCGCCGCTCGCTCGACGATTGGAACATGGCGCCCTATGAGACGATGCAGGGGCCGAACGAGTTTCTCTATATCGGCAACCTCAAGGACTGGAACCGCATCCCCGACCTGCCGCGGCTGACGCTGCCGGTGCTCATCACGACGGGAGAGCATGACGAGCTGACGCCGGCCTGTGCGCTCAGGATGAAGCTTGCGCTGCCGGATGCCGAGCTGAAGGTATTTGCCAATGCCAGCCACATGCCGTTCTATGAGAACCCGCAGGATTATTATCCGGCGCTTCTCGATTTTCTCACCCGGCACGAGGCAGGCTGATGCAACAGGAAGCGGACCGAACCAGACGAAGACAAAGGGGCGATCGCCGTCATGCATCGCTATAAATTCGTTCTGACGCGACCGCTGCAGTTCCTGCCCGTGATCTTCGGCATCAGCGTCATCACCTTCATTCTGGTCCGGTTGATCCCCGGTGATCCCGCACGCAACATCCTCGGGACGCGCGCGACGCCGGCAGCACTGGCCAGCATCCACGCGCAATACGGCCTCGACCAGCCGATGTGGCTGCAATATGTCTATTTCCTCAAGAACCTTGCCAACGGCGAGATGGGCAAGTCGATCCTCTACAAGATCGACGTGCTGAAGCTGATCGTCACTCGTATCGAGCCGACGCTTGCACTCGTCGTCTCCAGCGTCGTGCTTTCGGTCCTGATCGCGGTGCCGATGTCGGCGATCGCCGCGCGCAATGCCGGCCGGGCGCCGGATCATGCGGTGCGCATCGTCTCGACCTTCGGCATCGGTTTTCCGCCCTTCTGGCTGGGGTTGATGCTGATCATCCTCTTCAGCGTTGAACTCGGTATGCTGCCGGTTTCGGGCTATGGTGCGACGATCGGCGAAAAGCTGTCGCATCTCGTGCTGCCGAGCCTGACGGTGGCGCTGTCGCTCTCGACCGTGCTGACGCGCAGCCTGCGGGCGGCGATGATCGAGCAGCTGAAGTCGGATGTCGCGACGGCGGCGCGAGCCCGCGGCATGCCGGAGGGAATCGTCTTCTGGCGGCATGTCCTGCCGAATTCGCTTGTGCCGACCATCAATCTGCTTGCCGTTAACATCGGCTGGCTGATCGGCGGCACGGTGGTGGTCGAGAGCGTCTTTGCGCTGCCCGGAATGGGGCAGCTGCTCGTCAGGGCGATCTTCTCACGCGACTACATGGTGGTGCAGGGCGTCGCCATGGTCTTTGCCTGCGCCACCGTGCTCATCAACTTCATCGCCGACATCGTCACCGTCGCCGTCGATCCGAGAGTGAAGCTATGAGCATCGAGGCGATCACCCCCGCCTCCCCCGGCTGGCGCCGGTTCTTCGGCCAGCGGCCGATGCTTGTGTTCAGTGCCGGCCTGCTGCTGTTCTTCGTCCTGCTGGCGATCGGTGCGCCCATCGTCGCGCCTTACGACCCGATCATGCAGAATGCCGAGGTGCGCCTGCAGGCGCCTTCGCTGTTACATCCCTTCGGCACCGACAATTTCGGCCGCGATATCCTCTCCCGCGTCATCTGGGGCGCTCGCCTCGACCTGCAGATGGCGCTGATCGGCGTCATCTTCCCCTTCGTGATCGGCACGACGGTCGGCACGATCGCCGGCTTTTTCGGCGGGATCGTCGATGCGCTGTTCATGCGTCTTGTCGATATCATCCTCGCCTTCCCCTTCCTGGTGCTGATGCTGTCGATCATCGCGATCCTCGGCCCGGGCCTCGGCAGCTTCTACATCGCCATGGCGCTGGTCGGCTGGGTTTCCTATGCGCGGTTGATCCGGGCGCAGATGCTGGTGCTGAAAGGCAGCGACTACGCCGTTGCCGCCGTCAGCCTCGGCTTCAGCCGCCCGCGCATCATGTTCCGCCACCTGCTGCCGAACGCGATCGCCGGCTCGATCGTCTTTTCGATGTCCGATGCGACGCTGGTGCTGCTCAGCGGCGCCGCCGTCAGCTATCTCGGCCTCGGCGTCCAGCCACCGATCGCCGAATGGGGCGTCATGGTCGCGGAAGGACAGAGCTTCATCACCACGGCATGGTGGATCACTTTGTTTCCCGGCCTCTCCATCGTTTGCCTCGCCTTCGGTTTCAGCATGCTGGGCGACGCGCTCGGCGAACTGCTGGGGGTGCACGAATGAGCGGCTCCGTGTTGTCCGTCCGTGATCTCACCGTCAGGGCGCATGTCGATTCCGGCCCGCGCATGCTGCTCGATGCGGTCTCGCTCGACCTCGGCAGGGGTGAGATCCTCGGTCTTGTCGGCGAGAGCGGCTCGGGCAAGAGCCTGTTCTGCCGTTCCCTGGTGCGCCTGCTGCCCTCCTCGCTGCTGAAGATCGAAAGCGGTAGCGTGCTGCTCGAAGGGCGTGACCTCATGCGGATCGATGATGGCGAGATGCTGAAAGTGCGCGGCGGCGAGATCGGCATGATCTTCCAGAACCCGACCAGCCATCTTGACCCTGTCATGCGGATCGGCGATCAGATCGCCGAGGGCATCCGCTATCATCAGGGCCTCGGCGCCCGCGAGGCCCGCACCGCGGCGACGGAAATCCTGGCGCAGGTGGGTTTTCCCGATCCCGCGCGCCAATACGATAGCTACCCACACGAATTTTCCGGCGGCATGCGGCAGCGGGCGATGATCGGCGTGGCGCTGTCCTGCAATCCGAAGATCCTGATCGCCGACGAGCCTACGACGGCGCTCGATGTGACTATCCAGGCGCAGATCCTGCGGCTGTTGATTGACATTCGCGATCGGCGTGGCCTGTCGATCATTCTGATCACCCACGATCTCGGTATCGTTGCCCAGACTTGCGACCGTATTGCCGTGCTGCGCGGCGGCAAACTACTCGAAGAGGGGCCGAAGCGGACGATCCTGGCGCGGCCGCAGCATCCCTATACGATCAACTTGATCAACAGCCACCCTTCCATACCGGGCGCGACATCAGCGCCGTTGCCCGAGCTTGCCGAAGCCAGAAACCCGGCGAGACCGTTGCTCGAAATCGATGATCTCCATGTGCGCTTCAGAGCCGGCGGCGCCCTGCTCAGGGGCGGTGCGAAGACGGTCAGCGCCGTTGCCGGCGTCAGCCTGCAGATCATGCCGGGCGAGACGGTCGGCATCGTCGGCGAATCCGGCAGCGGCAAGAGCACGCTTGCCCGCGCCGTGCTCGGCCTCACCCCGCTTTCCTCGGGTCACGTCACCTTCGACGGCGTCGATCTGGCGCTGCAGAAAAACGCTGGCCTGGCAAAGCTCAGGCGCGAGACGGCGATGGTCTTCCAGGACCCATACAATGCGCTCAATCCGAGACTGACGATCGGGCAGATGCTGGCCGAGGTGCTGAAGGTGCAGGGCAAGGTCGCCAGGGGCGATATCCCTGTTCGAATCGGCGAACTGCTCGATCTCGTCGGCCTCGAACGCGAATTCGCCGGCCGCAAACCGCGCAGCATGAGCGGCGGCCAGTGCCAGCGCGCCGGCATCGCCCGAGCCCTTGCCGTCGATCCGAAGCTGATCATCGCCGACGAATGCGTGGCGGCCCTCGACGTCACCATCCAGGCGCAGATCATCGAGCTCTTCCGCGATCTCACGGCGAAGATGAACCTCACGCTGATCTTCATCGCCCATGATCTCGCAATCGTCCGCAATCTCTGCGAACGCGTTGTCGTGATGTATCGCGGCGAGATCGTCGAGGAAGGCCGCTCCGAAGAAGTCTTCGCGCGGCCGAAGCATCCCTATACGACGGCGCTGATCGCCGCCATTCCCGATATCGATCCTGACAAGCGGCTGCTGCAAGGCGCCGACGGCAAGGACGGTCCGCATTCGATGCCGATTCAATCAATCAAACGCATGCCATAACAACGAAGGGAACGAACACATGACAAACAGGTGGAAATCAATCGGGCTTGCAGCCTTGCTCGCCGGTCTGACGCTCAGCGCAAGCTATGCCGAGGCCGCCGGTGTACTCACCATCGGCCGCCGCGAGGATTCGACGACATTCGATCCGATCAAGACCGCGCAGAACATCGACAACTGGGTGTTCTCCAACGTCTACGACGTGCTGATCCGCGTCGACAAGACAGGCAGGAAACTGGAGCCGGGTCTTGCCGAAAGCTGGACCACCTCGGATGACGGGCTGACCTACACGTTCAAGATCCGCGATGCAAAATTCTCGGACGGTTCGCCGCTGACGGCGGAGGACGCGGCCTACAGCCTGCTGCGCATCCGCGATGACGCGGCCTCGCTCTGGAGCGATTCCTACAAGGTGATCGACACGGCCGTGGCGACCGACGCGCACACGCTGACGATCAAGCTCAAGAACCAGTCCGCGCCGTTCCTTTCGACGCTGGCGCTGCCGAATGCCTCGGTCATCTCCAAGAAGGGCATGGAATCGCTAGGCGCCGATGCCTATGGCGAAAAGCCGATCGCATCCGGTGCCTTCGTGGTCGAGGAATGGCGGCGCGGTGACCGCGTCATCCTGAAGAAGAACCCGAATTTCTGGCAAGCCGACCGCGTCAAGCTCGACGGCGTCGAGTGGATCTCGGTGCCTGACGACAATACCCGCATGCTGAACGTTCAGGCCGGCGAGCTGGATACGGCGATCTTCGTGCCCTTCTCCCGCGTCGAGGAGCTGAAGAAGGACCCGAATCTCAACGTCGGTATCGACGCTTCGACCCGTGAGGACCATCTGCTGATCAACCATGCGCATGGCGCGCTCGGCAAGAAGGAAGTCCGTCAGGCGCTTGATATGGCGATCGACAAGAAGGCGATCGTCGATACCGTCACCTTCGGCCAGGGCACGGTCGCCAACTCCTACGTTCCGAAGGGCGCGCTCTATTATTATGCCGACAATTTGCAGCGCCCCTACGACCCTGAGAAGGCCAAGAAGATGCTGGCGGATGCCGGTGTCTCCAACTTGACGCTGAACTATCTCATCCGCGCCGGCGACGAAGTGGACGAGCAGACGGCAGTGCTTGTCCAGCAACAGCTCGCCAAGGCCGGCATCACGGCGAACCTGCAGAAGGTCGATCCAAGCCAGGAATGGGATATGACGGTTGCCGGTGATTACGACATCTCGGTCAACTACTGGACGAACGACATTCTCGATCCGGACCAGAAGACGACTTTCGTTCTCGGCCACGATTCCAATAACAACTATCTGACCAACTACAAAAACGAGGCGGTGAAGGAACTGGTCGCCAAGGCCCGTCTCGAGCTCGATCCGAAGAAGCGCGAACAAATGTATGTCGATCTGCAGAAGATGGCCAAGGACGACGTCAACTGGATCGACCTCTATTACAGCCCCTATATCAACGTCTCGCGCAAGAATATCGAGAACTTCTACCAAAACCCGCTCGGCCGCTTCTTCCTGGAAGACACGGTCAAGAACTGAGTTCGGGCAGTATGCTGAAGCTCCGTCGCCGTAAAGGCGGCGGAGCTTCATTGATTGCTGCGACACTTGGCTGGGGCCGCTTGCTTACTCGGCGGCCGCGAGCTTGTCCTGCGTCCTGGTGTCGAAGTCGCTGGCGTCGTGGCGCTCGTGCAACTGACTCGATGGCTCGCCGGAGAGGCGGTTGACCATGCGGCCGCGTTGCACGGCCGGCCTGCTGTGGATGGTGTCGGCCCAGCGCAGCACGTTCTTATAGTCCTCGACCTTCAGAAACTCGGCTGCACCGTAGGTCCAGCCCTTCACCAACCCGCCATACCAGGGCCAGACGGCAATATCGGCGATCGTATATTGGCTGCCTGCCAGATACTCGCTTTCGGCAAGGCGACGATCGAGCACGTCGAGCTGACGCTTCACTTCCATGGCGAAGCGGTCGATCGCATATTCGATCTTTGTCGGCGCATAGGCGTAGAAATGGCCGAAGCCGCCGCCAAGATAAGGCGCGCTCCCCATCTGCCAGAACAGCCAGGACAGGCATTCGGCCCGCGCGCTCGGCTCGGTCGGCAGGAAAGCGCCGAATTTTTCGGCGAGATAGGTGAGGATCGCACCGGATTCGAAGACGCGGATCGGCTTTGGCCCGCTGCGGTCCATCAGGGCCGGTATCTTGGAATTGGGATTGACGGCGACGAAGCCGCTGCCGAACTGATCGCCATCGCCGATCTTGATCAGCCATGCGTCATATTCCGCACCTTCATGGCCAAGGGCCAGCAGTTCCTCGAGCAGGATGGTGACCTTCTGGCCGTTCGGGGTGCCGAGCGAATAGAGCTGCAGCGGATGGCGGCCGATCGGAAGCTCCTTCTCATGCGTCGGTCCCGCGATCGGGCGGTTGATGCTGGCGAATTGGCCGCCATTCGCCTTGTTCCAGGTCCAGACCTTCGGGGGTGTGTAATCGGAAGAACCGCTCATCTTTCAAAACTCCTGATATTGGTCAGACAGAGCGCGGCGTCAGTTTGGCCGCCGCATTTTTCCTGACATAGCAGAGGCGATAAGGTTTTGTCAGAGGTGTCGGAGCGGCTTCACACAATCGTCAGAGTGTTGGCCAAGCCCATGGCTCTACCCATCATATTCGGTTGCTGCGACGATTGCTCGACCATCGCGATCAGTTTTCGGTTCCAGAGAAAGCAATGATCTCGTCCAGCTGCCCGACGAGCACGCGGCTGCCCTCGACGTCGGTCGCCATCCTGGAGAAGACGTCCGCCATGCCGCGGAAGATGGCCGCGGCCGGATCATCTTCTCCAAGGAAATCGGCGATCTCCTGCATTTCGGCAACCCATCGATAGGCTTTCGGATACATGTCGGGAATGGATCTCGACAGCTTGCGGTCGACGTCGGGAAGGCTTTCGAAGAGCTCCGCCTTCAGGCTCTCGGCAGCACCGGAACGCGATGCCGCAAGCAGCATGGCGGTGCCAAGGCCGATAAATCCCTTGTTGATGCCAGCATAACACATCTTCAGTGCCTAGGCGGCGCCGAGCGGTCCGTCGAGCCTGCGGATCCTGAGGCCGCAATCATCGAGCGGCCTGCTTCGCTCCGCGGTATCGCCGCTGATATAGATGGTCGGACCTGATTTTCCGGGGACCGGCGGCCCGCCGATGATCGCACCGTCAAGCACTTCGAGTCCGCTGCCTTCGAAGAGTGCCGCCAGCGCCTGCATCGTTTTCGGCGCAATCGCGTTGAGGTCGACGAAAGGCGGCGGCGCGGGCATCGCCGACGATATGTCCGCGACGAGTTCGGCGACCTTGATCGCCTCCGCCGGTGGAACGATCGACAGGATCAGCTCGGCCTTCGTCAGCTCCCGGCGGCCGACCGGCACCATGCCGGCTGCCTTTGCCCACGCTATCGTCTGCTCGCTCCTGTCCTCGAGATAGGTCAGCACCGCAGCGCCATGGTCGATCAGCCGTCTGGCGATGGCACTTCCCATTGCGCCCGATCCGATTCTCGCAAAATTCGATGGCCATATCGTCAACTGCGACGATTCAGCCCGCAGGTTCGTTCCAAAGAGCTGGCAGCTTCGTGCGCGCTGCCGTTGCGGCACTTTTTCTTGATATTCGTCAATGCCGGGACGGTCGACACCGGTATGATCGGTGCTATCATTCGCATTCGAGGATATGGATTTCAAATGTATCGGACAATCATCTGCGGCATCGGCATGGGTCCGCGCCAAACGGCCTGCCGCCTTCTGCGCCGGGCTGCTGCGCTGATGGACGAAGGCGGAAGCATCGTCGTCATGCACGTCATCGAGAATATTCCCCGCCGTCACCTGACGGAGCTTCCCGAAGAATTCGAAACGACCGCCATCGTCGACGCCGAAAAGAAACTGGCATCGCTTTGCAAGGAGCTGGGAATTCCGGCGATGATCGAGGTTCGTATCGGCGTTGCTGCCTCCCTGCTCGTCTCCAGGGCAAGGGAGAAATCGGCCGACCTTATCCTGGTTTCATCCCATGTGACCGATATCACCGACTATGTCTTCTCCTCGATCGTCGACAAGGTCGTGCGCCATGCCGGGTGCTCGGTTCTTATCGATCGGCGCCCCGATCACGCGCAGGAAGGCTCGGCGTCCCCAGCGGAAGACGCGGCGTTGTTCTAAGTAAGCTCTGGCTTGCGTGACAGCGGGCTCTTTGTCGGATTGACGTCGATCATAGCGGCCGGCCTCCCCCTCCCCGGCGGCGGCTCGACAACCTATATCATTGCCAAGCCAACCAGCAGTATTCGCTGCCCGACCGGAGACATGTATGAGCCAGGATCCCTACGAGCTTCTGGGCGTGAAACGCGATGCAACGCAAAAGGATATTCAAAGCGCGTTCCGCAAGCTCGCCAAGAAACTTCACCCCGACCTTAACCCCGGCGACAAAAAAGCTGAGGAACGGTTCAAGCAAATTTCAACGGCCTACGAGATATTGAGCGATGAGGAAAAACGCGGACGCTTCGACCGCGGCGAGATCGATATAACGGGCGCCGAGCGGGCGCAGCGCAATTATTACCGCGACTACGCGTCGAAGAGCGGGCCTGGCGATCCCTACCACAACAGCGCCGGCTTTGCCGATTTCAGCGATGCCGACGATATCTTCGCCAGCTTCTTTTCACGTCGTGCCGGCGGCGGCCAGACCCGTGGTCGTGGCCGTGACCGGCAATTTTCCATGGAGGTCGACTTTCTCGAGGCCGTCAACGGCACCAGGACGGAGGTCAAGATGCCGAATGGTCCGGCGCTCGACGTACAGATCCCGCCGGGGACGCGCGACGGGCAGACCTTGCGGCTGCGCGGCAAGGGCGAGCCGGGCGTCGGCGGTGGGCCGGTGGGCGATGCCCTGATCGAAATCCGTGTGCGCCCGCACCGCTTCTTTACGCGTGACGGCGACGATATCCGCCTGGAGCTGCCGATCTCCCTCAGTGAGGCCGTGCTTGGTGGCAAGGTTCGCGTGCCGACGCCGTCGGGACCGGTCAATCTGACACTGCCGCCTCATTCGAACACGGGCAAGGTCCTGCGTCTCAAGAGCAAAGGTGTTTCAAAACGCGGCGGCGGACACGGCGACGTCTACATCTCGCTGAAGACCGTGCTGCCCGACGCCTCGGATGAGCGGTTGACGGCCTTCATGAAGGAATGGGCGACGGCAAACTCCTACGATCCGAGAAAGAACATGGAGGCTTGATCATGGATGATCTCGAATTCCGTCTTTACTTGAAAATCGACATCGTCCAGCTCGACTTCTGGATCGAACAGGGTTGGCTGATCCCGGAGACATCGGGCGGCAAAAGGCAATTTCGCGACGCCGACGTCGCCCGCGCCCGGCTAATCCTCGACCTCATGGGAAACATGGGTGTCAATGAAGCCGGCGTCGATATCGTCATGGAGCTGGTGGACGAGTTGCACGGCCTGCGGGGAACGATGGGCAAGCTGATGACCGCCATCGGCAAGCAGGAGCAGGATGTTCAGCGCCGACTGTTCGAGAGCCTCGAGGAGATCGACCGGTTTTAACCACAACCAGCTTCTACGTGGTGAACCAATAGCGGACGATGTGGAAGAACAGCGGCCCGGCGAAGGTGATGGAGTCCAGGCGGTCGAGCACGCCGCCATGGCCTTCGATCACATAGCCCCAATCCTTGGCATTGAGATCGCGCTTGATGGCCGAGAGCACGAAGCCGCCGAAGAAGCCTGCGACGACGATGACCGTGCTGACGGCAGCTGCCTGCAGCGGCGAGAACGGCGTCAGGCGATAAAGCAGCGTTCCCACGAGGATGGCCGAGACGCCGCCTCCGACCAGTCCTTCGATCGTCTTCGACGGGCTGATATTCGGCGAGAAACGATGCTTTCCGAGGAGCTTGCCCCAGACATATTGGAAGACGTCGCTGAGCTGCACGACCACCACCAGATAGACCAGGAGAAGTGCGGACGGCGTGCCGGTCTCCAGCATGAGCAGGGCGGGAGCGTGGCTGATCGAATAGACCGTCAGCATCAATCCCCATTGCACCCTGGCGCTGCGGGCAAGGAATTCGTTGACGTCACCCGTCAAGGTCGCCACCGCCGGCAGGATCAGGAAGGCATAGACCGGAATGAAGATCGCAAACAGGCCGTACCACTCCGTTCCGAGCAGGACATAATGCAGCGGCAGCACAACGAAGAAGGACAGGAAAAGCGCCAGGTGATCGCCGCGCCGCGATGGTGTTAGCGTCCAGAATTCGCGAAGCGCCATAAAGGACAGGAATGCGAACAGGATGACCGTCGCCGTGTCGCCGAGCAGGATCGCGCCGCCGAACACCGCGACCATGATCCACCAGGAGCGGATGCGGGCGTTGAGGTTTTGGACGGTGGCGACTGAACCGGGTTCGGTCGCGCGCCGCTGAAGGATAAAACCGATGGCCGAGGCGACGGCAAGCAGACCGAGGATGGCGGCCAGCACGATGGAGAACAGGCTGGTCATGCGGCATGCCCCCCATCTGCGAGCTCAATGACCGCGGCACGGGCACGGGCCAGGAATTCGGTCTTTTCCTCGCCTGGTTCGACGCGGAGCGGCTTGCCGAAGCGCGCCGTGCAGGTGATCGGGACGATCAGCATGCTTCCCTTCGGCAGGATGCGCTGGAGGTTGTCGAGATGGATCGGCACGAGATCGACATCCGGAAAACGGCAGGCGAGGCGATAGATGCCGCTGCGGAACGGGGCGATCTCATCGGTGGTGCTTCTCGTTCCCTCAGGAAAAATCAGGATCGAATGTCCCTCCTCGAGCAGACGCTCTACCGGAGCCAGCGGATCGCTGTCCGGCGGAGGCTTGCGGTCTATTAGGACGGCACGCAGGCCTTTCTCCGCGATGAAACGGCGAAAGGCGGTCGTTCCCCAATAATCGCGCGCCGCAACCGGATGGGTCATCCGGCGCACCTGATATGGCAGGGCCGCCATGACGGCGACGGTATCGATATGGCTGTTGTGATTGGCGAAATAGATGCGGCGGCTGGGATCGGGCGCACAGCCGCGCCACTCGCTTCGGGCGCCGACCAGGATACGGACGAACAGCACGAGAAGCCGACGGACGAGCGCGATCATAGTCTCTCCAGGGAACGGGCAAGCGTTATCGTGCGTGTGATGCAGGTGACAAGGCTGCCGGCGGCGGTGACCGCGGATGCCAGGATTAGCGACCAGTGGCCGCCTGATACCAGCGTCTCGACGCTCTGGGCGAGGAGGCCCGCCGTCAGCACCGCCATGCGGCGCTGTTTGGCCATGATACCGCTGAAGTCTTGGGGAAGACCGACCGATCCTCCAAAGACCCTGATATAGGCGGTGAGTGCGGCGAGCAGCGCAGCCAGCCAGCCGAGCCAGCCAAAGCCGCAGGCATAGCCGGCCGCGACGAGAAACAGGCTGTCGGCGACCCGGTCGGGGAATTCATTGTAGAGCGGCCCGCTCTTGGTTTTCTTGCCGCCTTCGATCGCGACCATTCCGTCCAGCAGATTGCAGACGAGCCGCAGTTGCACCGAGATAGCGGCACAAACCATGGCAATCGGATGTGTTGTGAAAACGATGAGTGCTGCGCCTATACCCGCGAATACGACCGATAAAAGCGAAATGCCGTTCGGTGTCGCGCCGCTGCGCGCCAGCCATGCGCTGAGGCCGATAGCCCAGGACGACGACCGGCTCGCGATCGGTCGCCGCGAGGCGCCCTCTTCTTCCCCCATTTTATGTCCCCCAACCCCAATGATCCTTGCATATCCTGCCGACGTCGCCGCGCCAAGACATAACACCTTGTAAATCCAGCCCCATAGTCTCCGCGCCTCGACGAGCCGGCGGCGAGTGTGGGTCGAACAGCCTGATTTTTAAGCCTATTTGCTGCTTGACACATTTTTGGGCGCTATTATGATTTTTGAACCAAATGGTAAAAAAGGGGAAACATTCAATGACCAAAGATATGCTGATTTCACGCCGGGCAGTGATCGCGTCCGGCATTGCGCTTGGGGTCAGCGGCTTTGCCCCGCTGGCAAGGGCGGCTGCGCCGCTGAAGGTTGCCGGCATTCATGCGTCGCCGGTCGAAAATGCCTGGAACTCCTGTCTGCACAAGGCCCTGCAGGACGCGGCCAAGGAAGGCGTGATCGAATATGTCTTCTCCGAAGGAGTCTCCGGCACCGACTATCCGCGCGCCATGCGCGAATATGCCGAACAGGGCAACAAGCTGATCATCGGCGAGGCCTATGCGGTGGAGAAAGAGGCCCGGCAGGTCGCGACCGACTATCCCGACACCGCTTTCGTGCTGGGTTCGAGCGGCGAGCAGGCCGGCGACAATTTCGGCGTCTTTGGCACCTGGAACCATGACGGCGCCTATCTCGCTGGCATGCTGGCGGGCAAGATGACCAAGTCGAATGTCGTCGGGTCGGTCGGCGCCATTCCGATCCCCGAGGTCAACATGCTGATCAATGCGTTCGCGGCGGGCGTCAAGGCGGTCAACCCGGACGCAAAACACCTCGTCTCCTTCATCGGCACCTTCTTCGATCCGCCGAAGGCCCGCGAAGCCGGTCTTGCCCAGATCGACGCCGGCGCCGACATTCTATTTGGCGAGCGTATCGGCACAGCCGATGCCGCCAAGGAACGCGGCATCAAGTCGGTCGGCTCGCTGATCGACTATACGCCGCGTTATCCGGATACGGTGTTTGCCAACGCCATGTGGTATTTCCGCCCGATCTTGGACGCTGCGATCGCCGATGTCGCTGCCGGAAAACCGGTCGGACGGAACTACACGTCCTACGGCCTGATGAAGGAAGGCGGCAGCGATATCGTCTTCGTGAAGGGTGTCGCGCCCGCCGAGGCCGAGGCTGCGATGGAAGCCAAACGGGCGGAGATCAAGGCCGGCACCTTCGAAGTTCCGAAGATGATGGACGAGCCGAAGTAATTCGGCTCATGCAAGGCGATGCAACAGACCTGGCGGCAGCGATCAGGCGCGGTAGCCTGAGCGCAGCGGAGGCGATGCAAGCTTCCCTTGAGGCGGCTGCGCGGCAGGAGCCGCTCGGCGCCATCGCCTATCTCGATGCCGCCATGGGCCTCGTCTCGGCAGAGGACCGCGACCGGGAGCGGCGGAGCGCGCCCAGTCGCTTTGCCGTACGGCCTTTCGCCGGTGTACCGACCTTGGCAAAGGATCTTGGCGGCCCATTCGCCGGGCTGCCGGTGACGGCCGGCTCCCGGCTGTTTGAGAGAAAGGGCGGCGAAGCGGATTCCGATCTCGCCTCCCGTTTCCGCGACGCCGGTTTCTGCCTGTTCGGCCTGACGACGAGCCCGGAATTTGGCCTGTCGCTCGCCAGCGAACCGGCGATCGGGCCCGTCTGTCGCAACCCCCTCGATCCGACACGAACCGCGGGCGGCTCCTCCGGCGGTGCGGCGGCAGCGGTTGCCGCCGGGATCGTCGCGATTGCGCATGCCACCGATGCCGGCGGCTCGATCCGTGTGCCGGCCGCCTGCTGTGGCCTTGTCGGAATGAAACCGACGCGCGGCGCGATCCCGGGCGGGCCATCCTTCGGCAACCATCTCGCCGGTATCGCCAGCGAACTCGCGGTCTGCCGCTCGGTGCGGGATACCGCGCTGATTTTCGACAGGCTGAGCGGCAATTCCCGAGGACCTTTTCCTGACCCCTCCCCTGTTGATAGCGATAACGGCCGTTTGCGGATTGGGCTGCTTGTCGATACCGGCTCAGTCTATCCGACTGAGGGCGTTCGGCTCGCAACAGTGGAGGCTGCGGCCCGTGCGCTGGAGAGCGACGGGCACGAAATGGTTCCACTGACCTGGGCCGACTTCGAATGGGCCGTCGCCGCCAGTGGTCGCGCCTTCGCCGATATCGTCTCCGTCAACCTTGCGGCGCTCATCGAGGTTGCGGCCCTTGATGAAAGCAGGGCCGAGCCTCTGACGCAGGCCTTTGCGGCGCGCGGGCGGACACTTCCGGCCACATCGCTCTGGAACACGCTGAACGAGGCCGTCCTGGTGAGCCATAAGCTCTGGGCGCTGTTCGACAGGGTCGATTGCATCGTCATGCCGATGCTGTCTTCCGCGCCTCTTGCGATCGGTTCCTTTCCATCAGATCATGCCGACACGGATCTGCATCTCGAGCGGATGACGGCATTTGCGCCGCTTGCCTGCCTCGCCAATATTTCGGGTTTTCCTGCTTTGACACTGCCTTTCGGACAGGATGAGCACGCCATGCCGCTGCCGGTGCAGCTGATGGCGCCGATGGGTCACGAGCCGCACCTGCTGTCGCTTGCCGTCCGGCTGGAGGCCGAGGGGCGGTGGCAGCATCGTTTTCCCATCGCGGGACTGCCGTCATGACCGGGCCTGTGCTGGAAATTATCGGCGTCAGCAAGCGCTTTGGCGACAATCTCGCCAATGACGATATCTCGATGACGCTTGCAAGGGGTGAGGTCGTGGCCCTGCTCGGTGAGAACGGTGCCGGTAAGACCACGCTGATGAGCATCCTTTTCGGCCACTACATGCCGGATGCCGGCCGAGTCCTGATCGAAGGCACGGAGGTGCCGCAGGGCAAGCCGCGGGCGGCGATCCGCGCTGGTGTCGGCATGGTGCATCAGCATTTTTCACTCGCACCCAATCTGAGCGTTCTCGAAAATGTCATGACCGGCACCGAAAGGTTGTGGTCCTGGCGCTCGGGAACGTCGGCGGCGCGGAAGAAGCTGCTCACAATTTCCGAGCGCTTCGGCCTCAAGGTCGATCCGGATGCCCGCCTTGGCGACCTGTCGGTCGGCGAGCAGCAGAGAGTCGAGATCCTCAAGGCGCTCTACAACGACGCCCGCATCCTGATCCTCGACGAGCCGACGGCGGTATTGACCAATATCGAGGCCGAACGGCTGTTCACGACGCTGAGGGAAATGGCCCGCCAGGGCCTGTCGCTGATCTTCATCTCGCACAAGCTCGACGAGGTGATGGCGGCTGCAGACCGCATCGTGGTCTTACGCGGCGGCAAGATGGTTGCCGAACGTAAGGCGTCGGACACCAGCAAGGCGGAACTCGCCGAACTGATGGTCGGGCGTCGCGTGACCAGGCCCGTGCGCGAGCCGTCGACACCGGGTGCCGTTGCCCTTGAAGCGGCCGATGTGACGGTGCGTATCGGCGGCGTCGACCGGTTGAAATCGATCAGCTTCCGGCTTCACCAGGGCGAGATCCTCGGCATCATCGGCGTTTCCGGCAATGGCCAGGCGGCACTGGCGCATTTTCTCTCCGGTATGCTGGCGCGGAACGCTGGCGACCTTCTGCTGTTTGGCGAAGCCATCGGCAATCTCAGTGTCGAGGATGTCGTCGAAGCCGGCATCGGTCGCATACCCGAGGACCGCAACGAAGAGGGCGTGATCGGCGAAATGGCGATCTGGGAAAACACCGTGCTGGAGCGCCTCGCATCGCCGGCCTTTTCGCGCCATGGTCTCGTCAACCGCAAGGCGGGCATGGCTTTCGCGAGCGAAATTATCGACGGCTTCGATGTCCGTGGCGGCGGCCCTGCCATCCGCACCCGCCTGCTCTCCGGCGGCAATATGCAGAAGCTCATTCTCGGCCGCAATCTGCATCGGCGGCCGCGGATCCTGATCGCGGCGCAGCCGGCGCGTGGCCTCGATGAAGGAGCCGTGGCCGCCGTGCACGCACGCCTGCTCGAAGCCCGCCGGCAGGGTACCGCCGTGCTGCTGATCTCGGAGGACCTCGACGAGGTGATCGCGCTTGCCGATCGCATACAGGCGATCGTCGGTGGCCGCCTGTCGCCGCCCGTCGAGGCCGAAGACGCCGATGCCCGCAGGCTGGGGCTGATGATGGCCGGCGAATGGCAGGAAACCCCAGAGGCCGGCCATGCGATTTGAGCGCCGCGAGCACCGTCCGGTTTACCTGCTGATCGTCACCCCTGTGATCGCGGTCATCGCGGCACTGGCGCTGGCCGGCATCCTGATATCAATCGCCGGCGCGCCAGTGCTCGATGCCTATTGGCGCATCCTGACCGGTGCTTTCGGCTCGCGGCTGTCGGCGACCGAGACGCTGACGCGGGCAACGCCGCTGATGCTGACGGGGCTTGCTGCCGCCGTCGCTTTTCGGGCGCGGCTCTGGAATATCGGCGCCGAGGGCCAATTCTATCTCGGCGCCATCGCCGTTGCCGCGGCAAGCGCGAAACTGTTCGGCGATCTTCCCGCCCCCATCCTCATTCCGCTGCTGCTGCTGGTCGGCGCCATTGCAGGGATGGTGCTGATCCTGATCCCGCTCTGGCTCAGGCTGCGCTTCTCGGTCGATGAAGTCGTCACCAGCCTGCTGCTGAATTTCATTGCCGTGCTCTTCGTCTCGATGCTGATCGATGGCGTTCTCAAGGATCCGCTGGCCTTCGGCTGGCCGCAGTCGCAATCCGTCAGCGATCACGCCATGCTGCCGAAGCTGATCGCCCGCTCGCGCCTGCATATCGGCTTTGCGATCGCGATCGCGCTGGCGGTCGTCGTCCATTTCGTCCAGTCCCGCACCGTGTTCGGCATGCAGTCGCGCGCAGCGGGCCTCAATCCCGGCGGCGCGATCTTCGCCGGCGTCCCGCTCGGTAGAACGCTGGTGAAGGTCGCCTGTCTCTCCGGCGGGCTTGCGGGGTTGGCGGGAGCGATCGAGGTCATGGGCGTCAAGGGTTATGTGACGACCGACCTGTCGCCGGGCTTCGGCTATGCCGGTATTGTTGTCGCCATGCTTGCCAACCTCAATCCACTCGGCGTCGTCTTCGCCGCCATTTTCACGGCCACCATGTTCGTGGGGGCGGATGGTATGAGCCGCGGCCTCGGCATCCCGACCTATATCGCCGATGTCACGGTGGCGCTGTCGCTGCTGACGATGCTGATCGCCTTGTTCTTTACCCAATACAGGATCCGGCGATGATGCAGCTGTTCGACATCATCGCTTCCGCCGGGCTCTGGGCGGCAATCCTGCGGATCGCCACGCCGCTGATTTTCGGCACGCTCGGCGCATTGCTGTGCGAACGCGCCGGTGTGCTCAATCTCGGCATCGAGGGCATCATGACCTTCGGCGCGATGATCGGCTGGCTTTCCGTGTATCATGGGGCCGATCTCTGGACCGGCCTGTTGATCGCGGCAATCGCCGGCGGCGTCTTCGGTCTGCTGCATGCAGGCCTGACGGTGACGCTCGGTCTCTCCCAGCACGTCTCCGGTCTCGGCGTGACGCTCTTTGCCTCCAGCTTCAGCTATTATGTCTTCCGGCTGATCGTGCCGCTTGCCAATACTCCGCCCACCATCGTGCCGTTCCAGCCGATCACCATTCCCGGTCTCTCGACATTGCCCTTCATCGGGCCAGCCTTCTTCACGCAGACGGCGCCGACCTATCTCGCGATCATGATCGCCCTGCTGATGGCCTACATCATCTTCCGCACGCCCGTGGGGCTTGCAATCCGCATGACCGGCGAGAATCCGCATGCGGCGGAGGCCCAGGGCGTCAATCCGATGAAAGTGCGCTACGGCGCGGTCATCGCAGGAAGCGCGCTGATGGGAATGGGCGGCGCCTTCCTGACATTGTCGGCGTTCAACAGCTTTTTCCCGACCATGGTGCAGGGGCGTGGCTGGATCTGCATCGCGCTTGTCGTCTTCGCCTCCTGGCGGCCGGGCCGCGCGCTGTTCGGCGCCCTGCTCTTTGCCTTCTTCGATGCCTTTCAGCTCCGATTGCAAACCGCGCTGAGCGGGCTTTTGCCCTATCAGCTGTTTCTGATGACGCCCTATATCCTTTCCATTGCCGCCCTTGCCGTCATGGCCCGCCGCGCCCGCGTTCCACAGGCGCTGATGCAGCCCTATCGCCGCGGCGAACGCTGAAACCGCCCACATCCAATGAGGCTCCGATGTTCGATCTGATCGTCAGAAATGCAAATCTCCCCGATGGCCGAAACAATATCGATATCGGCATTCAGGCCGGCAGGATCATCGCTGTCGAGCCCAATCTCCAGGCGCAGGCGCAGGAAGAGATCGACGCGACCGGCCGGCTGGTCAGCCCCCCCTTCGTCGATCCGCATTTCCACATGGACGCCACCCTGTCGCTCGGCCTGCCGCGCATGAACGTCTCCGGCACCCTGCTCGAGGGCATTGCGCTCTGGGGAGAGTTGCGCCCGATCGTGACGAAGGAGGAACTGGTCGATCGTGCGCTGCGCTATTGCGACCTGGCGGTGACGCAGGGGCTGCTCTTCATTCGCAGCCATGTCGATACCAGCGATCCCAGGCTGGTGACCGTCGAGGCGATGATCGAGGTTCGCGAAAAGGTCGCGCCCTATATCGATCTGCAGCTGGTCGCCTTTCCCCAGGACGGCTATTACCGCTCGCCGGGCGCGATCGATGCGCTCAACCGCGCCCTCGACATGGGCGTCGATATCGTCGGCGGCATTCCCCATTTCGAACGGACGATGGGCGAAGGCACGGCGTCGGTCGAGGCGCTCTGCCGCATCGCCGCCGATCGTGGCCTGCCCGTCGATATTCATTGCGACGAAACCGACGACCCGCTCTCGCGCCATATCGAGACGCTGGCTGCAGAAACCATCCGCTTCGGCCTACAGGGACGCGTCGCCGGCTCGCATCTGACTTCGATGCATTCGATGGACAATTATTATGTTTCCAAGCTTATTCCGCTGATGGCGGAGGCCGAGATCAACGTCATTCCCAATCCGCTGATCAACATCATGCTGCAGGGCCGGCACGACACCTATCCGAAACGCCGCGGCATGACCCGCGTCAGGGAATTGATGGATGCGGGGCTCAATGTTTCCTTCGGGCACGATTGCGTCATGGACCCCTGGTATTCGATGGGATCGGGCGACATGCTGGAGGTCGGCCATATGGCTATCCATGTCGCGCAGATGGCCGGCATCGAGGACAAGAAGAGGATCTTCGACGCACTGACCGTCAATTCGGCAAAAACGATGGGGCTTGCAGGCTATGGTCTCGAAAAGGGATGCAATGCCGACCTCGTCATCTTCCAGGCGAGTGACACGCTGGAAGCGCTGCGGCTGAAGCCGAACCGCCTGGCGGTGATCCGCCGCGGCAAGATCATCGCCCGCTCGGCGCCGCGCATCGGGGAGCTTTTCCTCAACGGGCGCCCGGCACGGATCGACGGCGGGTTGGATTACGTGCCTCATTATTGAGGTGCGACGGAAGCTTACCGGCTTGCGGGAGCAGCTTTGGATCGGAGTCAGCGAAAAGGGCCGCAAAGCTGCGACCCGTCAGACTGCTGACCAAGTCGGCCAACTCCTCTTTCGTCATGCTCGGGCTTGTCCCGAGTATCTACGGCCGGCTTAGCAGATCCTCGGCACAAGGCCGAGGATGACGCCGAGTGAAGAATGAGACTTTCAACAAATTGAGGGGTCGCGAAGCCGCGGCCCTTCAATCCGCCCTATTCAGGAAGCTACTTCTTCGAAGCCTCATAAAGCGCCTTGGTTTCGGCGTTCATCGGATAGAGGCCCGGCAGCGACACGCCTTCTTCGATCTTCGTCATGATCCAGGCTTCCATGCGCTCCTGTTCCGGCGCTTCCGCCAGCACCACCTCGAGCAGATCGGCCGGGATCAGCACCGCGCCGTCCTGGTCGACGACGATGATGTCGTCAGGAAAGACCGCAACGCCGCCGCAGCCGATCGGTTGCTGCCAGGCGACGAAGGTGAGGCCGGCGACCGAGGGGGGTGCTGCGACGCCGCGGCACCAGACCGGCAGGTTGGTGTCGAGCACACCGGCAAGGTCGCGCACGACGCCGTCGGTGACAAGGGCTGCGACACCCCTCTTCTGCATGCGGGCGCAGAGGATATCGCCGAAGATGCCGGCATCGGTAACGCCCATCGCATCGACGACGGCGACACAGCCTTCCGGCATCGCCTCGATCGCGGCGCGTGTCGAGATCGGCGAGGCCCAGGATGCCGGCGTCGCCAGATCTTCGCGGGCCGGAACGAAGCGCAGGGTGAAGGCCGGCCCGACGATGCGCGGCTGGCCGGGCTTTAGCGGAACGGCGCCGCGGATCCAGACGTTCCGCAGGCCTTTCTTCAGAAGAACGGTCGTCAGGGTTGCCGTCGAGACGGTCTTGAGGGTTGCTATTGCTTCAGCGCTGAGGGCCATCGGGTATCGGTTCCAACTCGGTTTCTGTCAGATGCTCTGGATCATGCCGCCATCGACGCGGATCACCGATCCGGTGAGATAGGAGGCAGGCTCGCTCGCCAGGAAGGTGACGACATTGCCATATTCTTCCGGCCGGCCATAGCGGCCGAGCGGAATGCTGCCGGTGCTCTCAGCGACAACATCATCGATCGAGCGATTCTCGCGTTTGGCCTTCTGCTCGTCGAGGAAGGTGATGCGGCCGGTTGCGATCCGGCCGGGCAGGACGATGTTGACGGTGATGCCGTCGCGTCCGACCTCGCGCGCCAGCGTTTTCGACCAGCCGACCAATGACAGGCGCAACGCGTTCGAAATGCCGAGATTGGGGATCGGCGCGACCACGCCCGACGAGGTCGAAGTGACGATGCGCCCCCATTTGCGCGCCCGCATCTGAGGCAGCACACGATCGGTAATGGCGATGACCGAGAGTACCATGCTCTGGAAATACTGGTTCCAGACCGTCGGATCCTGGCCGGAGACAGTGGTCGGCGGTGGGCCACCGGTATTGTTGACGAGGATATCGACGGGGCCGAATTTGCGCTCGATTGCAGCGACATGCGCATCGATCGAACCGAGATCGGCAAGATCCCATTGCAGTGCCAGCGCCTTGCCACCTTCGGATTCGATCGCAGCCGCGGTCTTCTCAGCGGCGGCGAGATCGATATCCGCCGTGGCAATTCTGGCGCCTTCGCGCGCAAGCTTGACGGCAATCGCGCTGCCCAGTCCGCCGCCGGCGCCAAGCACCAGGGCCGTCTTGTCTTTCAGGCCGAAATCCATTTCATCCATCTCCTCATAGGGTCTGGCCATCTTTCGGAGCAATGGATCGTAAATAAAATATGGCTTCTGCTTCGTTCAGGAGATAGAAAAACTATCGATGGACACCCGCTTTCTCGAAACCTTCATTGTCGTTGCCGAGCGGCACTCGCTGGCGGAGGCGGCCCAGCGGCTGAACCTCACGCCTGCGGCTGTTGCCCAGCGCATCCGCGCGTTGGAGGCCGAACTCGGGGTGCGGCTGCTGGTGCGCTCCGGCCGCGTGATGCGGCCGACGGAAGCGGGTTTTGCCATTCTCGAACGTTGCCGTGATCTGGTGCGCGATACACGCGACCTGAAGGCGATGGCCGGTACCGCGACGATTTCGGGCGAGATGCGGATCGGGGCGATCAATACGGCGCTGACCGGTCTCGTTCCCGGCATTCTCCACCGTCTCGCCCAGGACTATCCGCTGATCGAGATCTTCCTCAAGCCGGGCGCGTCGATGGACCTCTATGCCGAGGTTTTGAACGGCGGGCTGGATGCGGCCTTCATCATCGAACCGCGATTTCCGATGCAGAAGACGCTAACCTTCAACAAGCTGCGCCAGGAACCCCTGGTGTTGATCGCGCCGCGGGACCGTGAGGGGGCGGATCCGCTCCAACTGTTGAAGACCCTGCCCTTCATCCGCTACGACCGCAACCAGTGGGGTGGTCACATCGCCGACGAATATCTGCGCGAGACCGGCATCCATCCGGTCGAGCGTTATGAGCTCGACGCGCTGGAGGCGATCGCGGTGATGGTAGACCGCGGTCTCGGAATCTCGATCGTGCCGGATTGGGCGCCGCCCTGGCCAGCGGGACTAGATGTCGTCAAGCTGCCCCTGCCCCGCTCGTCCGCTGTGCGCACCGTAGGCATCGTGGTGACGCGATCCTCGCCACGGGCAAACCTCGTCGCCGCGCTTCTGGAAACCAGCCGCGCGGCGATGGGAGCCTGATCAATTTCAGGCGATCTTCTGGCGGACCGGCAGTTTCCAGCCGGGCCGGACGAAATGGCAGGTATAGCCATTCGGAATCCGCTCCAGATAATCCTGGTGCTCGGGTTCTGCCTCCCAGAAATCGCTGACCGGTACAACTTCGGTAACGACTTTGCCGGGCCACAGGCCTGATGCATCGACATCGGCGATCGTATCCCTGGCGACGCGCTCCTGCTCAGGCGTGAAGTAGAAGATCGCCGAGCGGTAGCTCATGCCGACGTCGTTGCCCTGGCGGTTGCGCGTGCTCGGGTCGTGGATCTGGAAGAAGAATTCGAGGATTTCCCTATAGCTGATCCTAGCGGGGTCGAAGATGATTTCGATCGCTTCGGCATGGGTCCCGTGGTTGCGGTAGGTGGCATTCGGCACATCGCCGCCGGTATAGCCGACGCGGGTCGAAATCACGCCCTTGTATCGGCGGATGAGGTCCTGCATGCCCCAGAAGCAACCACCGGCGAGGACTGCACGTTCTTCGGTCATTGGATATCTCCTTTTCCGCAAGAGATAGTATCTCCTGCCGCCGATTTCCACACGGCGCAATCAGCACAGCTGTGCAATTTCCCTGCCGATACGTCCGATCCTGTCATGTCGATGTTACGCGCCGGCGCTAGCAAAGCCTTGGACAATCCTGCGGAGGCTGAGCCTCGACACCTGATGGAGACGGGTTATGAATAGACGTGAATTTCTGATCACATCGTCGGCTGCAGCCGGTCTGCTGGCTCTTCCGCGTTTCGCATCGGCTGCGGCCGGCACGATCGACCTCTACAGCGGTTCGGATGCCAACATCGTAGACCTTTGGAACAACACCATCCGCCCGGCCTTCGAAAAGGCGCATCCGGGTGTTGCCCTGAAGGTGACCGATGCCGGCGACAATAACGGCTTGCGCGCCATCGCCGACCGTGCGCTCGCCGCGCTAAAGACGAAGACCGATCCGCAGGCCGATCTTTTCGAACAGTTCGATCCGCGCCTGCCGTCCGGCGGCATCGACGCCGGGCTCTGGGTCAAATTCTCCGCCGAGAACATCGAAGGCTACGACCATATCAACCCGCTTGCCTTCGATACCCCCTACTCCCTTCCCTATCGCGGTTCGCAGGTGCTGCTCGCTTACGACACGACCAAGCTCGATCCGAAGGATGCGCCGAAGAGCTGGGATCAGCTCGCCGCGTGGATCAAGGCCAATCCGGGCCAGTTCATCTACAACAGACCCGACAAGGGCGGTTCGGGCGGCAATTTCGTCCGCCGCGCGATCCATGAGGCGAACGGCCGCGATCCGAAGAAGTTCAAGATCGACAATTTCAGCGCCGACTTCGCCACTGAGACGCTGACGCCGGCCTGGAAGATCCTCAACGACCTCGCCCCGGCGCTCTATGACAAGGGCGCCTATACATCAGGCAATACCCAGTCGATCCAGCTCCTCGCCCAGGGTGTCGTCACCATGGTGCCGGTCTGGTCGGATCAGGTGCTGCAGGCGATCTCCCAGGGCGTACTGCCTGATACGACCGGCCTTGTGCAGCTTAGCGATCTCGCCCTTTGCGGCGGCTTCTCCAGCATCACCGTGTTCTCGAACGGCGCCAACAAGGATGCGGCGCTGAAGCTTGCCGCATTCATGCTGACGAAGGAAATGCAGGAGGCGATCATCACCAATATCGGCGGCTTCCCTGCCGTCTCCTGGGATCACATCTCCGACGATCTTCGCAAGAAATATGCCGACGTCATTCCCGCCACCATTCCGACCTTCCCGGGTGGCGACTGGGAAAAGGCGATCGCCGACGGCTGGTACCGCAATGTTGCGCCAAGCATCAGCCGCACCTGATGTCCACTGACGCTGCGCCGGCGGTTCTGCGCCGTCACCGGCCCATCAACAGGGGGAGTTCCATCGGGCTCCTCCTCGTTGCCCTGCCGGTCCTCCTGCTCGCATGGCTGATCGTCTTTCCGATCTTTTCGGCGGTCGTCGGCACGATCTTCGTTCGGGGCCCAGACGGCGCGACGGAATTCTCGCTTGCCTCCTATCGCTTCTTCTTCACCGATGGCTACAGCCTCGGCAATCTGTGGCTGACGCTTTGGACCACCGCCGTCTGCGGCATTCTGCTTCTGGCGATCGGCCTTCCGATCGCGCTTTACCTCCGGTTCTCGCAAGGACGCCTTGCCGCCTATGTGCAGGCTCTTGCGATCTTCCCGATGTTCGTGCCGTCGATCATCCTTGCCTATGCGCTGATCAGGACGATCGGGCCGAACGGCACCGTCGACCTGCTGCTGAACGCCGTCAGCCTGCCCAAGCTGCGCACGCCCTATCTGACGCCGTGGGGGCCGGTGATCGGCCTCGTCTGGGACAATCTTCCCCTGACGGTGCTGATGCTGACGGCGGGGCTTTCCGCCGTTTCGAACAGCGCCATCGAGGCCGCACGCGATGTCGGCGCAGGGCCGCTCCGGGTGTTCCTCTCGATTATCCTGCCGCGCATGGGCAATTCACTACTGGTCACCGCGTCCTTCGCCGTGCTCGGCATCTTCTCCGCCTTCACCCTGCCCTATGTGCTGGGCTCGGCATCGCCGGAGATGATGGGGCCGTTCATGCAGCGCACCTTCGCCGACATGAACGACCCGCTGAACGCCATGACCCAGGCCGTCATCACCTTCGGCTTCTGCCTGGTCTTCGGCATCCTCTACATCAGGTCGATCGCCCGCAACCGCGAGGCTCAGCCATGAATGCCGGCAGATCGGGAACGGGTCTTCGCTTCGATTGGATCGGCCTGCTCTTCGCCTGCCTGCTGACGCTGTTTATCGCGCTACCGCTGATCGTCGTCGGAACATGGGCCTTCACCGAAGTCTGGCGTTATCCATCGGTGATCCCGCAGCAGTTCGGCCTGCGTTTCTGGGGCCAGACGCTGGCGCGCCCGGATGTCTGGGACGCTCTCTTCCTCAGCCTGCGGTTGACGACGACGGTGACTATTCTTTCCGCCGTGATCTGCCTTCCCGCCGCTTATGCTTTCGCGCGCATGCGTTTTCCCGGCAGGAACATCCTGTTCCTGTCGTTCCTCGCATCGCATGCCTTCCCGAAATTCGGCCTGCTCGTTGCCATTGCCGGCATCTTCCTGCAGCTCGGCCTGATCAGCACTTTCTGGGGCGTCGTGCTGATCCAGCTTGTCGGCACGCTGATGCTGATGATCTGGATTCCGGTCGCAGCCTTCCAGAATGTCGACCGGCGCATGGAAGAGGCGGCGCGCGATGCCGGTGCCACGCCGCTGCGCGTCTTCTGGTCGATCACCCTGCCGCAGGCCGGACCGACGATAGCAGCCGCACTGCTTTTGACCTTCGTCGGCACCTTCTACGAAACCGAAGGCGCCTGGTTGATCGGCGCGCCTCAGGTTCGCACCATGCCGGTGCTGATGATCAGCTTCATCAACAATCAGATCGTCGTGCAATACGGCGCCGTACTGTCAGTCATGCTGTGGGTGCCGTCCTTCATCGCATTGATGTTTGCACGCCGGGTGATCGGCACCGGCGCCTTTGCGAGAGGCTTCGGCGCGTGAAGACTTGCGCGTCAATTCAGGGAAGGGTTTGAAATGGCACATCTTTCGATCGAGGGCGTTTCGAAGCTGTTCGGGACCACCTTTGCCGTTCGCGACTTCTCGCTCGAAGTGGGCGACGGCGAACTCGTCTGCCTGCTCGGTCCATCCGGCTCCGGCAAGTCGACGCTTCTCAGGATGATCGGCGGCTTCGAGCGCCCGAGCGGCGGAACGATCCGCATCGACGCGAAGGATGTGACGACGCTGCCGCCCGAGCGACGCCCGACCGGCATGGTATTCCAGAGCCATGCGCTCTGGACGCACATGGATGTCTTCAACAACATCGCCTTCGGCCTGAAGCTCCGCCGGCTGCGGAAAGCGGAAATCCGCCAGCGTGTCGAGGATGCTTTGGCTCTGGTCGGCCTCGCTGATTACGGGCGGCGGATGACGACTCAGCTCTCCGGCGGCCAGCAGCAGCGCGTCGCCCTTGCCCGCTCGCTGGTGCTCGAGCCGAAGATCCTTCTGCTCGACGAGCCCTTCGCCAGCCTTGACCAGCACTTACGCGAAAGGCTGCGGGAGGAGGTGCGCGATATCCAGCAGCGCCTCGGCATCACCACGCTCTTCGTCACCCATGGCCAGGACGAGGCCTTAGCGCTCGCCGACCGCATCGTCGTCATGCGCGACGGAGGCACCGAACAGATCGCGCCGCCGAGCACCATCTACCGGCAGCCACAGACAGCCTTCGTCGCCGGCTTCATCGGCTCGATGAATTTTGTCCAGAGCCGCATCAGAAACGGCGTCTGCGAGCATCCGCTGTTCCCGCTTGCGGTTCCCGTCGAGGATGGGCCGGTGACGCTGGCCGCCCGCCCGGAAGCACTGACGATCCGTTCCTCGGACCGGGTCGATGCCGCCACAGTCCATCGCATCGTCGATTTCGGCACCCACAAGATGGTCGATGTCGATCTTGCCGACGGCACCCGTTTGAAGGCGATGGTGGCGCCGGACGATCGGATCCGGGCCGGGATGAGGGTCGAGCCGTGCTTCTCCCGCTTTTTTATCTTCCGTCACAACGAGCTTGTCCATTCCGAGTTGCAGATCCTGCCGCAGTACGCCGGTGAGCGAATCAAGTCGAATACATGCCTTTGATTCGGCATGAGCGGCACTTCAAGCTGTTGACTGTGCCGGCTCGCGCCGTGTGATCTGATACCAGGTCGGTGTTTCGAACTAAAGTTAAAGTTTATTCTGCGTTTTCCATGGGCTTTTTATGTATCCGTGGTTGTGCCGGGCGACCGCCATTTTGATTATCTGAAACAATTCAAACAGAAATGCGCGAATTTTACGCGAATGCATTAGTACATTTACATATTATAAATGTCTTCATTTAAGAATTGGCCCTATCAAAAGTGATGGTATTTGATGCTTCCCGCCTGCGATAATTGGCCATTGTGAAACTATGGAGGAATGAATGTTGGGATTTGGCGCAGGCGCCGATGCAAGGGCCGTTCTCGAAGCGATGAGCAAGTCTCAGGCGATCATCGAGTTCAAGCTGGACGGTACAATCATCACCGCGAACGAAAACTTTTGCCGGGCGCTCGGTTATCAGTTTTCCGAGATCGTCGGTCAACATCATCGCCTCTTTGTCGATCCGGCTGAGGCAGCCAGCTCCGACTACAAAGACTTCTGGGCAAAACTAGCGCGCGGCCAGTTCGATCAACGGCAATATAAGCGCATCGGCAAGGGCGGCACGGAGGTCTGGATCGAGGCCTCCTACAACCCGGTCTCTAGCGGAGGCAAGCCGTATAAGGTCGTCAAATTCGCGACCGATATCACCGCGCAGAAGCTCAAGGCGGCCGAAGATAGCGGTAAGCTGAACGCCATCTCGCGCGCCCAGGCAGTCATCGAGTTCACTCCGAAAGGCGATATTCTCACCGCAAATGAGAATTTCCTGACGACACTCGGCTACGAGCTGGCGGAAATCCAGGGCAAACATCACTCGATGTTCTGTGAGCCAAGCTATAGCAACAGTGAAGATTATCGTCGGTTCTGGACGAAGCTTGCCGCGGGAGAATTTGTTGCGGATGAGTTCTTGCGCATCGGCAAGGGCGGCAAGAAGGTCCATATCCAGGCATCATACAATCCGATCTTCGACATGAACGGCAAGGTGTTCAAGGTCGTCAAATTTGCGACCGATGTCACCACGCGTGTCGGAAATGTCGACCAGCTCGCGGGAGCGCTAAAGGCTTTGTCGGAGGGCGATCTGATGCAGACCATCGCCATGCCCTTCCTGCCCGCCTTGGAGAAGCTGCGCGCTGATTTTAACGACGCTTCATCCAAGCTTCGCGTTACATTGCAGACAATCTCGCAGAATGCTGGCGCCATCGCTGCGGCATCGCAACAAATACAATCTGCCTCGAACGATCTGTCCAAGCGTACCGAGCAGCAGGCTGCTTCCGTCGAGGAGACGGCCGCTGCGCTGGAGGAGATCACGACCACCGTCGCTGATTCCAGTTCCCGCGCCCAGGAAGCAGGGCAGCTTGTTCGCAAGACCAAGGAGAACGCGGAAAATTCTGGCAACATTGTCAGTCAAGCCGTCGACGCGATGGGCAAGATCGAAAAGTCCGCCAGCGAGATCGCCAACATTATCGGCGTGATCGACGAGATCGCATTCCAGACCAATCTTCTGGCGCTCAATGCCGGTGTTGAAGCGGCCCGGGCCGGCGACGCTGGCAAGGGCTTCGCCGTCGTCGCTCAGGAAGTTCGCGAACTCGCCCAGCGATCGGCCAAGGCGGCAAAGGAGATCAAGGAGCTGATCAACGCCTCGAACGAACACGTCAAAAGCGGTGTCACATTGGTTGGTAACACAGGCAAGGCATTGCAGGAAATCGTGACCCAGGTCGTCCAGGTGAACGGTAATGTCGGCGCCATCGTCGAAGCCTCCAAAGAGCAGGCAACGGGTCTCAAGGAAATCAACACCGCCGTCAATACGATGGACCAGGGCACACAGCAGAATGCCGCCATGGTCGAGGAGACGACGGCCGCGGCGCATAGCCTTGCCAAGGAAGCAGATCAGCTCTTCGATCTCCTCGGTCAGTTCAACATCGGGACAGGTGCCGGTGCACCTCGCGCCGTCCCGGTTGCAGCCGACCGGCATTTGCGGGCTATGCCGTCGCCAGCCCGTCAGATGACGGCGAAGGTTGCCCGAGCATTCAGCGGGAATGGGGCGCTCAAAGGCGGCGATAGCTGGGAGGAGTTTTGATGGCGTCGACATCCAAAAATCGCGATGGACGCACGTCTCTCGAAATCATTGCATTCCAATTACATGGTCAGAGCTTCTGTATCGAAACCACCTCCATTCGAGAGATACGTGGATGGGCGGCCTCGACGCCCATCCCGCACGCGCCGCCGGAAATGGTCGGCATCATTAACTTGCGAGGCGTCGTCATTCCCACCATCGACTTATGTCGCAAGCTGGGGATGCCTTCGTCGGAAGCGACCGAACGCAGCGCAATCGTGGTCGCTGAAGTTCACGGCAAACCGATCGGCCTTATGGTGGATCAGGTCACCGATATGCTTTCGATCAACGCCGATGATCTGCAACAGGCTCCAGAGATTGTCAGTTCGCCGGACCGCTCATACTGTGAAGGAATTATCACTCACCAGTCTGGGATGATTTGCTTCCTCAGCTTGACCAGGATGTTCGCTGACGATGACGAAGCATTGGCCGCTTAGTCGTCCCGGTTCGGCGTTCAAATCAAAGAGTAGAGCATGATGTCATCCGAAATCCGCCCATAGGCATCATCCTCTAGCACCGCGCCAACGCAGTTGTCGGCGTGGCATTCGCCTATGCGAAACCGGGATAATTGCACCGGAATGCGCCGGTTACGTCTTGATCTGAAAGCCTTCCAGCAGCCAGGGATGCAGCGCCTTGCTGGCGGCCAGGATATCGCTCTTTCCGACAACCTCAGCGCCGGAAAAACGGGTGACGATGCCGCCCGCCTCTTCGACCATCAGCGCCGAGGCGCCAAAATCATGGATCGCGAGCCCGTCTTCGAAGAATCCGTCCAGGCGGCCGCAAGCGACGTAGGCGATCGACAGGGCTGCCGAGCCGAGGCGGCGCACACCCGCCGTATTCGCCATCAGGCGTTTGACGGCTTCGAAATAGGTCTCTTCCGCAACCGCTGTGACCTGGCCGGGGATCGGCAGACCGGCGCCGACAAGCACGTTCTCGATGTCGCCGACATCGGCGCAGCGGATACGCTCGCCGTTCAGATAGGCGCCGCCACCGATCTCGGCGCTGAACAGCTCGTCCTGCATGGCATCATAGACGACGCCCATGACGAGCCTGCCGCTTTCGACGATCGAGATCGTCATGCCGAAATGCGGAATGCCCCAGGCGTAATTGGTCGTGCCGTCGATCGGGTCGATGTAGATAACAGGCGTTTCCGGACCCGCCGTGCGGTTGCCGACGGCTTCCTCGCCCTGGATGGCATAGTCCGGGAAGGCCTTCGTCATCTCGTCGACGATGATCCGCTCGACGGCGACATCGATCTCGGTCTGATAGTCGCGCGGCGCCTTGGTGAGCATTTCCTGGGATGTGCGCCGCCGCAGGGAGCCGCGGGCAGTTTCGCCCGCCTTCAATACCGTTTCGGCGAGCACGACGAGACGGGGCGATGCGATCGGGGAAAGACGCGCGGAAATCGAGGGTGATGTCATGAGAAAAGTCCGGATGCTGCTGATATGACGGAGTGAATCGCGAGGAGCTCATCCCTTCGCAGAGGCCGATGATGGTTTTATGAAGCGCGCCCATGCCGAGCGGATTATCTCAGGATCGCTTCAAGTTCGGAAATGGTCGGAAACGCCTTTCTTGTTCCATGTCTTGAGACGGTGATGGCTGCGGCCGCAACTGCGTGTTCGATGGCTAACCTGTCCAGCCGCTGCCCGCGCAGCGCACAGGATGACAGTGCTGCGGCCATGAAGGTATCGCCTGCGCCCGTTGTATCCACAACATCGCAGACCTGGGCGGGCACTTCGACGCTGCCGTGCCGGTTCACCAGCGTCGCGCCGTCGCCGCCCAGCGTCAGGACGATTTCGCGCGGTCCGCGGCTCAGCAGATATTCGGCAGCATCCCTGCCCGTCGTTCCCGCCAGGGCCAGCGCCTCGCCCTTGTTCAGGAAGGCGATGTCGATCAATCCCCAAAGATCGGAGAAATAGGCGCGCACCGGCGAGGGATTGAAAGCGGTGACCATGCCGATCGCTCTCGCATGCTCGAGAATGTCGCGCGTCGTCCGGTCGGAGAGGTTGCCTTGTAGTATTATCAGATCGCCGGAACCGGCCGTCGAGAGGATCCGCCTGACATGGGACAGGGACAGGCTTTGCGCCGATTCCGTCGTCGTGACGATGGCATTCTCGCCGCCCGGCAGCCGGAAGATGATCGAGACGTCGCTCGATGCATCTTCCATTTCGATCAGTTCGCTCCGAAGCGGCTCATCCGCGAGGTAATGGCGTATCGTATCGGCCCTCGCATCCCTGCCGACGGGCGCCACCAGTGTTGTCGGAACGCCGCAGCGGGCCATGACGACCGCCTGGTTCGTGCCCTTGCCGCCGAGATCGCTACCCCCGGCATTGCCGAGGATGGAGGCGCCGATAACGGGAAGTTCGGAGACGGCGATGGTTTCGTCGATGGCGACGTTACCGACTATGTAGGCGCGCATGCATCCACTTTCGCAAGGTAAGGCTAAAGGTAAGGCGCATCGTGAAAATCGATCTCGAGCTGCATCGCCCGGCCGAAGATCGCGCTGAGCCGCGCTTTTTCATCCTCTTCCAGCGTTTCTCCTGTCATGTCGAGTTCATTTTTCAGCCATTGCGCGTGCGCGGCGAAATTCGGATCGACATGCAGGTCGATCCATTCCTTCAGCAACGGATCGCTGATTGGACGGGTCGCCGCTTCCTTCGACCAGGTCCAATACATCCACTCGGCCGCAAACATCGCCGCGACTGTGTCGAGGAATCCGCCCTGGCGGGCGATCTCCAGCATGCCGGCACGAAAGGCCTCGACCTCGGCGATGCCGGTGTCGAAGGACGAGGGATCGATGCCGCGGCTGACGAAGGTGCGCTCGAAATAGGCGATCTGCTCGTTGGCGAGCGCATCGAGAACCGCGATCAGCCAGCGCTTCTGCGTCATCGTCATGGCGGTCGCCGCCGCATAGGCAAAGATCGAGATGGCGCTGTCGACGAAGGCGCCTTCATAGACGAGATAACGCTCGAAAGCCTCCTTGCTCAACCTGTCGTTTTTTACGTCCTCGACGAAGCGATGGTTCAGCATCGCGCCAAGGACAGCGTCGTTCTCGCGCAGGATGCGGGCCGAAAGGCTCTCTGCCGCCATGCTCACCCCTCCAGACCTGGTTCGGCTGCCGCACGGAAGGCGCGCACGCGCTCGATATCGACCGGGTTCCACCAGACGCCGCCGTGTTTCAACGAAGACGCAACGATGACGCCATTGGTGCGGCTCAGAATATCGACGATATTGTCCTTGTTGACGCCGGAGCCGACGAGCAGCGGCAGGTGTGTCGCCGCGCCGATCTCCTCGATCTCCTCCATTGTTGCCGAATTGCCGGTCCGCTGGCCGGTGGCGATGACGCCGTCGGCATCGAAGAAGGCAAGGTCGCGTGTCAGCTCCTGTATCGAGCGGTCGGCGACGATGGCGTGGCTGCCATGCTTGACGTGGCTGTCGGCGAAGACCTTGATGTGTTCGGCCCTGAGCAGCGAGCGGTAGCGCATGGCTTCGGCGGCCCTGCCCTCCATGAAGCCTTCATTGGCGACATAGGCATTGGCCCATTGATTGACACGGATGAATTTGGCGCCGCCGGCCATGGCGATGGCAAAAGCCGGGATCGGCGCGTTGGCCAGCACGTTGACGCCAAGCGGAATGCCGGCCGCGCGCGCGACCCGGTCGGTGACTACGGACATGAAGCCTGTCGTCTCAGGGCCGATATCCTCGGGCTTCGAGAACGGTACATCGCCATGATTTTCGATGATCAGCCCATGCAGGCCGCCTTCCACGCAGGCTTCGGCGTCGCGCATGCACGCGTCGTAAATCGCATCCATCGCGGCCCCCCGGTAGCGCGGCGCGCCCGGAAAGGCCGGGCAATGGATCATGCCGATCAGAACCTTGTCCCTGCCGAAGACGTCCCTGATGGCGTTGGACGGCCTGTCCGAAATTTCCTGCATGTCATTCCCTTTCCAATTCCTGGCGCGTGCTGAAATTACGCCTGCTTTTCGGTGAGCCAGCCAAGGATGTTCTTCCAGAGCCGGCCGTAGCCTTCCCATTCGCAGAAAGCGGGCGAGAGCCAGTGCGGGCCGATATCCGACGTCCAGGCCGCCGTCCGCCCAGCGCCATGCGTGCCGACGACGAGCAGCGGATGGCCGCCCTGATCCTGCGGCAGGCGGGCGACGACCTCGACATCGGCGCGGTCGCGTACTTCGACCTCGTTGACGCCGAGAAGCACCGGCCAGGCGCCTTCAAGGCCCTGCATCGTCGGATGGTCCGCCCTCACCACCTCGGCAACGGTTCCTTCAGGAATTTCGACGCGGTCGTCATAAGGAAGGCACGTGACGGGCAGCGTGTCTTCGACTGGCGTGCGCCGCCAGCGCGCCTTGCCGTCGATGCCCTGGAAGGAGAAATAGCCGCCGACCATCAGCAGGCCGCCGCCCTTTTCCACCCACGCCTTCAAAAGCTTCAGCCGGTTCGGCACAGTGCGCGAATGCAGCCACACATCCGGGGGCAGCAGCAGCGAATTGGCGCCGATATCCGAGAGGATGATGGCGTCATAGGCGTCGAGCCCCGCCATATCGAAGGGGAATTTCTCCACTGCCTCGTGCGCCGGCATATAGGTGAGCTCGAAGGCGCTGCCGGCAAGCGCTTTCACCAGCGGTTCGGCACCGAGATGGAAGGTGACGCTGCCGAACTGATCGAAGCCTTTGTAATGTGTGGCGGAGCTGACCCAGCTCTCGCCGACAAGGAGAATTTTCTTGGTCATGGTCTGCGTTACCTGTGATCGATTGAGTTGATGGAGCTAGGCCCCGGCATGAAAGACGCGGCGCGGATTGCTGCGCATCATTTCGTCGAGAACCGTCTTGTCGAGGCCGTGCCGCTGAAGACGGGGAAGGAAGTGGCGAAGGATGTAGGCGTAGCCATTGCCACCGTAATGCGTCAGCATCATCTTCAGAAAGACATCGTGCGACAGGAGAATCCGGTCGAGATAGCCGGCCTCGACGAGACGCACGATCGCGCGCGCCGCCTCCTCGTCGCTCGGGCACTGGACCTGCTGGTCGGCATAGAAGAAATCCATGCCGATCATGTCGTATTCGATGAAGGCGCCACGCTCCGCCAGCTCGCTCTGATAGGCAATGTCGTCATGCGACGGGTTCATGTGGCAAAGCACGGTGTGGCGGAGATCCGCTCCTTCTTCCGCCACCACGTCGAGCACGCGGTGGCCGAGGCGGAACCAGCCCGGCAGATGCACCATCAGCGGAAGTCCGGTCAGCACCTGCGCGCGTGCGGCACCGCGCAGCGATTTCTCCTCCTCGGCGGTGAAATCCGAGGAGACGCCGATCTCGCCGATCAGGCCGATCCTAACGCCGGTGCCGTCGACGCCTTCCCTCGCCTCGCGGACAATTTCCCGTGCGATGTCATCGACGCTCATCGCGGCGACGCCTTCCGGATGCGAGGAGCCGAGGTAATAACCCGCCCCCATCACGATGTTGAGACCGGATGCTTTCGAGATGCGTTGAAGCGCCAGCGGATTACGGCCGATGCCCTTGCAGGTCGGCTCCACCACCGTGCGGCCGCCGGCTGTTGCGAAGTCCTTGAGCTCGGAGATTGCCAGATGTTCGTCGTCGAGCGTGATATTGTGCTTGTTGACGAAGGGATCCTGCTTGAGTTCGCCGAGGATCTCCATGCAGACGAAGCTTTCGGCGAGATATTGCCGTTCCGGTGTCTTCGGCGCGTGCCACCAGCAGCGGCAGTCGTTGAGGATATGCTCGTGCATCAGCGTCACGCCGAGCGTATCCGCCGAAATCGGACCGGTGACGGTCATCACCTTGCCGGATCGGACATGCGCTTCGGACAAGCTCTCTGCTGTCTGCTCGCTCATCGTTTCCTGCCCAGCCGGAAATGGAAATTGGCCGTGAAGATGCGCGTGTTCAGCCAGATGGCGACGAGAATGATGGCGCCGGTGACGATCTGGGTGAAGAACGGCGATATGTGCATCAGGATCAGGCCGTTGCCGATGACGGCGATGGTCAGCGTGCCCAATACCGTGCCGAGAATGGTGCCGCGTCCGCCCATCAGAGACGTTCCACCGAGCACCACGGCCGCAATCACCTGCAGCTCGAAACCGACGGCTGCATTGGACGAGCCGGAGCCGAGGCGAGCGGCAATCAGCAGGCCGGCGACCGCGCAGGCGATGCCGGAGATGATATAGACCGAGGCGATGATCCATTTGGCGGGCATGCCGACACGCCGAGCCGCCTCTGCATTGGAGCCGACCGCCACGACCTGCCGGCCATATTTGGTCGCGGTGATGACGACGTAACCGAGAATGGCGATGACGACGGCAATGACCGCAGGGATCGGGAAGCTGAGGATTTCGCCCCGGCCGAGCGCAAAGAAGCCCGGCGCATCCTTGATCGGGATGGAATAGCCCTGGGTCAGATAGAGCGCCAGGCCGCGCAGGATCGAGAGGCCGGCAAGCGTGACGATGAAGGCCGGAATGCCCTGATAGGCCGTGAACCAGCCCTGAACCAGGCCCATGAAGCCACCGAGCACGATCATGCCGATGACCACGGACGGCCAGGGAACACCCATCGCCATGACGATCGCCGCGACCGCATTGACGAGCGCGACCTGCGAGCCGACCGAAAGATCGATGCCACCGGTGATGATGACGAAGGTCATGGCGATGGCGACGATCAGGATGGGAGCAGCCTGCCGCACAATGTTCAGGATGTTGCCGAGCGTGAAGAAGGTTTCGCTGCCGATCGAGAAGAAGATCATGCAGGCGAGGAAGAAGATGGCGATCGACAGGACCTGTGCGTGTTCGCCGAAGAAATCGGCGACGCGCGAGCCGTGGCCGCGTTCCGTATAAGCCGTCATTGTCTGGCTCCTTCACCGACGATCAGCCTGACGAGATCTTCGAGATTGGTGCTGCCGATCTGCCGTTCGGCCACCTTCGTGCCCTCGTACATCACCGCGATACGGTCGCAGACCCGGAAGAGATCCTGCAGCCGGTGGGTGATGAGGATCACCGAAACCCCGTTCGCCTTGACGCGGTTGATCAGGGCTAGAACCGCCTCGACCTCGGCGACGGCAAGTGCAGACGTCGGCTCGTCCATGATCAGCACCTTCGGCTTGAACGAGGCGGCGCGCGCAATGGCGATCGCCTGACGCTGCCCGCCGGAGAGCTGGGCGACCTTGCCGGTCAGTCTCGGAATGCGGATCTCAAGCGAATCCAGCATCTTGCGCGCTTCGGTCAGCATCGTCCTGGTGTCGAGAAACGGCCCGCGGCTGAGCTCGCGGCCGAGGAAGAGATTGCCGACGACATCGATATGATCGCAGAGGCTGAGATCCTGGAAGACCATTTCGATGTTCCGCCCACGCGCGTCCGCGGGGCCGGAGAAGCGGACCTCCTCACCTTCCATGGTGATCGTGCCGGCATCGGGAATGTAGGTTCCCGAGATGATTTTCGTCAACGTCGATTTGCCGGCGGCATTGTCGCCGACGAGGCCCAGGCATTCGCCGGGGAAGATGTCGAGATCGACGCCGCGCAGCGCCTGGTGTGAGCCGAAAGACTTGCGGATGCCGCGCAGCGAGATGCGCGGGTCGGATCGGGTGCTGCCGGATGTTCCGGTTCCGGAGGGTGCGACCCCTCCGGAACCGGCGACAGCGATATCATGCTGTCCGTTGCCGATCATTTGAAGACGGCCCGGTATGGCTCGACATTCTCCTTGGTCACGATGGTGATCGGCACCGAGATCGTCTTGGTGACGGCTTCGCCGGCCGAGGCCTTGACGAGCGCGTCGACGGCGGCACCGCCCATTGCGGCCGGATCCTGCTGGACGACGGCGACGACGAAGCCGGCATCGATGCCGGCAATGGCTTCGGCGGTCAGATCCCAGCCGAACACCTTGATCTTATCCTGCTTGCCCTGGCTCTGGACGGCGGCGATCGCCCCCATCAAGGCCGGCTCGCCAGTGGCGTAGATCGCGGTCAGATCGGGATTGGCGGTGATCAGGTTTTCAGCCGCCGCAAGGGCGTTGTCCTGGATGTTCTGGCCGTCGACGACGCCGGCCATCTCGATGCCGTCGACGCCTTTCAGGGTCTTCTCGAAGCCCTCCTGGCGGATGTTCTGGATGAACGAGTTCAGCGCACCGACAACGCCGAGCTTGGCCTTGCCGCCCATGTTCGCCTTGACGTAGTCGAGGAAGTATTTGCCCATGTCGGCGCCGGCCGCGGCGTTGTCGACGCCGATCTGCGCCTTCTGCGGGCCATCCGGCAGGATGGCGTCGATGGCAACGACCGGAATGCCGGCATCGGCCGCCTGCTTGACCGCCGGCATGATGCCGTTGACGTCGATCGCCACCACGGCAAGGCCGGAGACCTTTTCCTGGACGTAGGTTTCGATCGCGCTGTTCTGCGCGGTCGTCTCGTTGTTGGCGTTGAAGATCACCAGCTTGACGCCGGCGGCATCGGCCGCCTTCTGGGCGCCCTCATTCATCTGATTGAAGAAAAGCGCCTGCTGGTTGATCTGCACCAGCGCGATGGTCTTCTTTTCCTGAGCCGTAGCGCCGGACAGGCCGATGAAGGTCAATGCCGTAAAGCCGGCGGCTGCGATCATCGTTCGTCTTGTCAAATTCAGTGTCATGTTCTCATCCTCTTTTGGTTTTTTGACGTTGCTGATTATTATTTCGCAGGCGGCGCAACGGAGTTCCGCACCACGATTTCGACAGGCAGGAGTTCTTCCGAAGCGGATGGTTTCCACTCGTGCCAATTGGTTTCCAGAAGCAGCTCCAGCGACCGTCTTCCGATCTGGCGCACCGGCTGACGGATGGCGGTCAGCGGCGGCGCAAAGAGATGAAGCGGACCGACATCGTCGAAGCCGATGACCGAGATGTCAGCAGGGATTGAGACGCCTTGGCTTCTGAAGACCTCGACCAGCCCGATGGCGATCTCGTCGGAGCTGGCAAAGATCGCCGTCGCCTTTCGGTCTCCGGAGAGATAGTCGAGCGCCGCCGCCCGGCCGTATTCGATCGTATATTCGCCGGCATATCGATCGGCCCTGGCCTCGTCGCCATGCCGTTCCCTCAGCGCTTTCAACAGGCCGTCATAACGCCTGCGGGCGCTGATCATGCGTTCGTCGCCGCCGATGAAGAGGACATGGCGATGGCCTTGCTCGGCCAGATGCTGGCCGGCGAGATAACCGCCCTGCTCATTGTCGCAGAACAGCTTCGGCGCCTTCGAATCGGGAATGTCCTCATCGACGATGATGACCTTGCCGCTGCCGTTGATGAGTGCGGCAAGCGCGCCATCGTCGGGGTGGTTGGTGACGAAGATCAGGCCGTCGACGTGATTGCGCTCGATCAGCTGCAGATATTCGATCTCGCGCCCCGGCCGGTTGAGCGTCGCGTGCAATGAGACCGCGAGCTTCTTTTCATCGGCCGCTTGCTCGACGGCGGCGACGAGTGTCGCGAAGAAGGGATTGGCGATATCGGGTACGACGAGGCCGATCGTGTCCGAACGCCCCCTGCTTAACCGGCGCGCATGTGGGTTCGGCCGGTAGTTCAGCGTCTTGATCGCATCCTCGATGCGCTTCTTGGTCTGAAAGGGAAGGTCGAGGCTGCCGTTGACGAAACGCGACACGGTGGTGACCGACACGCCGGCAGCCGCCGCAACATCCTTCAAGCTTGGTGTCGTTCCCTTGGCCATTGACCGGACCTGTTGTAAAGCGGTTTAGTAAAGCGCTTTACAAGACAATATCGATTGCTCTCCGTTGTCAACAGCGTTGATCGTGTGGGATCTGTTTTTCTTGCGATCCGATCGAGCTCGACTGGACAGGCCGTCAGGCGATCGTCGGGTCGAGCTTGGCGCGCAGCCAATCGCCGGCGATGCTTTCGAGATCTGACTCGACAGCGTCATCCGGTTCGATTTTATGACAATTCCAAGCCGACAGGCTGCTGCCGTTATATGACGTGATCCGTCGACGCGTCGAAGAGATGGATCTGGGTCGGATCGATCGAAAGCCCGATCATATCTCCTGCCTTGACCCTGTCGCGCCGCGTCTCGACGATCGTCAGCTCCGGCTGGGTGGCCGCGACGATGAAGGTCGACGAGCCGGTCGATTCGACGAAGGCGATCGGCACATCAAAGCTACCATGCCCGGGCGCGACGACGCCGATATGTTCTGGCCGGATGCCGGCGATGAGCTTACGGCCGGGTTCGATGGCGCGTGATATCGCAAGCGTCTGCTTCACCGCGCCGAAATCCAGGATCAGGCTCTTGCCGTCTTCCGCGGCGACCGCGGGAATGAAATTCATCGCCGGCGAACCGATGAAACCGGCGACGAACCGGTTCGCCGGCCGGTCGTAGAGGTCCAGCGGCGCGCCCTGCTGTTCGATGATGCCGTCGCGCATCACCACCACATGGTCGGCCATCGTCATCGCTTCGACCTGATCGTGCGTGACGTAGACGAAGGTTGCGTGCAGCCGGTCGTGCAGCGACCGGATTTCCTTGCGCATGTGGACGCGCAGCGCAGCATCGAGATTGGACAGCGGCTCGTCGAACAGGAAGGCCTTGGGGTGGCGGATGATGGCGCGGCTCATGGCGACGCGCTGGCGCTGACCGCCGGAAAGCTCGCGCGGATAGCGCTTCAGGAGATGCGAAAGACCTGTCGTCGCCGCCACGTCCTCGGCGGCCTTCTTGGCCTCGGCCTTGGCGATGCCGCGGATGCGCAGGCTGTAGGTCAGGTTTTCCTCGACGGTCATATGCGGATAGAGCGCATAGGACTGGAACACCATGGCGACGTCGCGCTTGCGCGGCGGCACGCCGTTCATCAGTTCGCCGGCGATCCTGAGATCGCCCGACGAAATGCTTTCGAGGCCGGCAAGCGAGCGCAGCAGCGTGGACTTGCCACAGCCGGACGGGCCGACGAGGGCAACGAAAGTGCCCTTGGCGATCGAGAGGTCGATATTCTTCAGGGCGTGGAAGGCGCCGTAATATTTGTTGACGCCTCTGAGCTCGATCTGTGTGGTCATTTGAGGGCTCCAGAGGTGAGGCCGGATACGATGCGGCGCTGCAAGAGAACGAAGATGGCAAGGATCGGCGTCACATACATGGTGGCGTAGGCCATGATGTTGTTCCACTCGTTAGTGTTCGGCCCCATGAAGGAATTGAGGCCGACGCTTGCCGGCTGAAGCTCGGCCGCCTGGATCATCGACTTTGAATAGACGAATTCGCCGAAGGCCTGCATGAAGATCAGGATGGCGCTGACCAGGATACCGTTGCGAGCGAGCGGCAGCACGATGTTGAAGAAGGCACCGACGCGCGAATTGCCGTCGACGAGTGCCGCCTCCTCCAGTTCCTGGGGAACGCTCATGAAGGTGGCGCGCACCAGGATGACAAAGAAAGGCATGCTCTTTGCCGCGACCGCGATGATGACGGCAAGGCGCGGAGTGGAAAGCAGGCCGATCTGCGAGAAGCCGACGAAGATCGGCGTGATCATCAGCGAGGCCGGCAGCACCTGCAACATCAGGATCAGGAACAAGCCGATATCCACCCAGACGTTGCGGTACCTGGCAAGCACGTAGGCGCAGCCGACGCCGAGCAGGGTGATCAGCGCCACGGAACCAAGAGCGATGAGCAGTGAGTTCCAGAGGTAGCGGCCCATGTTGCGGCTTTCCCAGACCGCGGCATAGGTGCCCCATTGCGGCGAGGTCGGCCAGAAGCTCGGCGGCGTCGCGAACATCTCCGAGCCGCTTTTCAGCGCGGTGATGTACATCCAGTAGAGCGGGAACAGATAGATCGCCGCCATGACGATCGATATCGCGAGCATCAGCCGGTCGCGGTTCGTCGTATTCATCCGCGCACCTCGTGGCGTGTGGACCGGACATAGACGACGGACGCGAACATGACGAAGACGATCATGATGACGGAGATCGTCGCGCCCTTGGCGAAGTCGTATTGGCGGAAGGAGAGATCCCAGGCCCAGTATTGCGTGACATTCGACGAATTGTTCGGCCCGCCCGATGTAATCGCGGCGAAAAGATCGAACTGCTGCAAGGTGAAGATCAGGCCGAGCGCGATGATGGCGCCGATGGTCGAGCGCATCATCGGCAGCGTGATCGTCCAGAAGCGCTGCCAGACGTTGGCGCCGTCGAGTTCGGCCGCTTCGTAGAGGTCGGCCGGAATGCCGGCAAGACCGACGGAAAGCAGGATCATGTTGAACGAGGTGCCGAGCCAGACATTGGCGATGATGACGGCATAGAGCGAATAATGCGGGTCCGAGCGCCAGAAGATGTTGCCGGAGATGATGCCGCTTTCCTTCAGAATGAAATTCAACACGCCGAAATCGCCCGACAGAATCCAGTTCCAGATGGCGCCGACGACGAGGCCAGGCATCACCCAGGAGACCAGGAACAGGCCGCGCATCCATGAGGCGCCGGGAAAATTGACCCAGAAGAACAGCGCCAGGCCGAAGCCGATCAGGAACTGGCCGGCGATGGAGCCGACGACGAAGATGACGGTGTTGTAGAGGATCGGCAGCGTCTCCGGCTGCGCGAAGAGGTCGGTATAATTCTTGAAGCCGACGAAGGGACGCGAGAAGGTCCCGAGGCTGAACATGTCGACCTCCTGGAAGCTCATCACGACATTGTAGATCAGCGGCAGCCCTGCCATCAGGAACAGAAAACCGAGCGGGAAAGCGACCAGTACGATATCGAAACCGCGGCCGTCCCTGACGCTCATCAGGATCCTCTTCATGGGTCCTCCGATACTCCGAACGGGGCCGCCTGGCGCATGATGCGGAAGACGGCCCCTGCCGGGAGGAAATGGTTGAGTTATCCCTTCTCCCCAGCGGGGAGAAGGTGGCCCGAAGGGTCGGATGAGGGGCGGCACATACTGCCCTTCGCTTGTCGCTCAGGGCGTTCGTCGCTTTTGCTCCTCACCCCCCCCCTCATCTGCCCGTTGGGCATCTCCTCCCCGTTGGGGAGAAGGGGGAGCAAGAGGCTGGCTCGACGCCAACTAGCCTAATACTGCCTTGATCTTGTCGGCTGCCTGGTCGAGCGCGTCCTTCGGGCTCATCTGGCCGGTCAGTGCTGCCTGGATAGCGTCCTGGATCGCCTTGGAGATCTTCGGCCATTGCGGATGCGGGCCGCGCGGCTTGGCGTATTTCAGCTGTTCAAGGAAGACCTTGAGGGCGGCATCCTTCAGCGGCTGGCCGGTTTCCGGGATCGAAATGTCGGAGCGCGCCGGAAGCTGGCCGAAATTCTTGAACATCTTGTCGTCTTGCGAGGCGAAATATTCGAGCGCCTTGAAGGCTTCGGCCGGATGTTTGCTGGTGGCGAAGATCGCCCAGTTGAAGTCGCCCATGGCCGAGGAGCGCTCAGCCCCTTCCTTCGGAACCGGAAGCAATGTGACGCCCCAGTCGAACTTCGCTTCCTGGCTCATGCGGTCGAGTTCCCAGGGACCCGAGATCGCCATTGCCGCATTGCCGGAGTTGAAGGTGCCGGTCGAATCCCACTGGCCGCGCGTCAGCGTATCCGGAGAAGCGAGCTTCTCGTCCATGATCGTCTTCCAGACCTCGAGCGCCTTCACCGCGCCGTCGGCATTGATGTTCTCATAGCTGCCGCCGCCCATCTGAGCCCAGGGAAGGAACTGGAAGGTGCCTTCCTCATTGGCCTTGGCCGAGAAAGCGAGACCGTAGACGTTCTTGGCGGGGTCGGTCAGCTTGCGCGCATCCTCGACGAGTTCGTCCCAGGTCTGCGGGGGCTTGTTCGGATCGAGGCCCTTCGCCTTGAACATGTCCTTGTTGTAGTAGAGCGCGATCGTGTTCGTCGCCTTCGGCACGCCAAAATACTTGCCGTCCCATTCCACGGATTTCAGCGGTCCGGGGAAATAGTTTGCCGGCTTGATGACCGTCGACTTGGAGATCATGTCGGTGAGATCGAGGAAAGCGCCGCGCGACGAGAACAGCGCATGCTCCGGATTGTCGACGGCGATGATGTCGGGCGCCTGGCCGGTTGCATAAGCGCGCATGGCCTCGGTGACGACGTCGTCGAACTGGATCAGGCGGTATTCGATCTTGATGCCGTTGTTCTGGGCGTTGAACTCCTTGACGAGGTTCGGCGCTGGCTGGATGTCCCTGTCCAGCGACCAGAGCGTCAGCGTGACGTCTTCGGCCCTGGCCGAAAGGCCGGTGATCGAGATGCCTGCAAGCGCCAGAGCGCCCAGAATTGCATATTTGCGGATAGCCATGATTCTCCTCCTTTGTGGTTATCCCCGTTTCCGGCAATTCCTCCTTGCCGGCCACGATATCATCAGACCGGATCGACGACGAATTCGCCGCCCCGGGCATGCTTGAGGTGGTTCAGCGCATAGACCTGGCCGGTCATTTCAAGCGCGTCTCGATAGACCGGGTCGTGCCAGCCTTCGATATCGATGGAGCCCGACCAGCCGGCAAGGCGCAGCTCGGAAATGATGTCGGTCCAGTTGCTGTCGCCAAAGCCCGGCGTGCGCATGAAGACGAACTTCTCCTTGCCGAAGATGCCGTGTTCCTTGATGACCTCCCAGCGGATGGTCGCATCCTTGCCGTGGACGTGGAAGAACTTGTGCGCCCATTTGCGGATCTGCGGCAAAGGGTCGATCAGATAGACCATCTGATGGCACGGTTCCCACTCCAGCCCGATATTATCGTCAGGCGTCTCGTTGAAGATCAGTTCCCAGGCATCGGGATTGTGGGCGATGTTCCAGTCGCCGCTTGCCCAGTTGCCGTCCATGGCGCAATTCTCGAAGGCAATCTTGACGCCCTTGTCGGCGGCGCGCTTGGCAAGCTCGCTCCAGATCTGCTTGTAGCGAGGCAGGCTATCTGTCAGCGGCTTGCCGCGGATGCGGCCGGTGAAGCCGGCAACGCAGGTGGCTCCGAAGTGATGGGCATTGTCGATGCAGTTCTTCCAGCCCTGCAGCGTCTCGAGGTCGATCGCGGTCTCTTCCAGCGGATTGCCGAACATGCCGAGCGTCGAGATGGTGATGTCGCGGTCGCCGATCGCATCGAGGCAGCGCTTGCCGAGCTCGGCAAGGTCCTGGCCCTTGGTCGACTGCCAGAAGAAGGGTTCGAAGCTTTCGAAGCCCATGCCGGCGATCTCGCCGATGCGGGTGGCGGCATCGCCCTTGTTGCCGCTGACCATGGTGCCGATACGAATGGATTTTGCAGGGTTGCTCACGTCACGTCATCCTATGCTGAAATTTCGACGCGCTTGCCCGTTTTGGCGCTTTCGATTGCGCCGAAGACCATGGCAAGGCTTCTGATATTGTCGGAATTGACCGTCTCGGGCCGTCTGCCAGTGCTGATCGCCGCGATGAAGTCGGCGATGACGCTGGCGTGGCCGTGGGTTTCTTCGTCATGTTCCGGACCGGGAACGTTTACGGCAGCAGAGCCGCGTAGAAGGCCGGGCGCTTCGCCAGCAACAGTCGCCTTGAAATTCTCTTCGCCATCCCAGGTGAGCGTTCCCTTCGAGCCGACGAGACGCCATAGGCTTTCCCAGCTGGTGCGCTCGCCTTCGGCGCACCAGGAGCCGCGGTAGGTGAAGATGATGTCGTCGGAAAATTCGAAGATGGCATTGGCCGACGCGCCGTGCCGGTACCACGAACCCTTCGGATTGCGCTCGACGCAATAGACGGCGAGCGGCTTCCTGTCGGCGACGTAGCGCGCCGCATCGAAAGTGTGAATCGCCATGTCGAGAAGCAGGACGTTGTCCATCTCTTCGCGGAAGCCGCCGAAATGCGGCGCGATGAAGAAGTCGCAATGGATGCCGGTGAGTTCGCCGATCGCGTCGCTTTCGACGAAGCGGCGAAGGCGCCTGACGCCTGATATGAAGCGGCGGTTCTGGATGACGGCGTGGATGCGGCCGGTCTCGGCGGCAAGATCGATCAGCGCGGCGCCCTCTGCAAGCGAGGCCGCCATCGGCTTTTCGCTGAGCACATGGCAGCCGGCCTTGAGTGCGGTGGAGACGACGTCATAGCGCGCGGCCGGAATGACGATGTCGAAGACCAGGTCGGCCTTTGTGGCTGCGATGACGTCGGGCAAGTCCGAACCGATGACGGCGCCTTCAAGGCCGAACTCCGCGGCCAGCTTTTCCGCCGTCTCCCGGTTCAGGTCGACGAGGCCGACGATGGTGATGGAGTCGGCCAGCAGAGGGTTGGAAGCAATGGCGCGCAACCAACCTTTGGACATAGCTCCGCACCCGCACAGAATGGCATCGAATTTCACGACTTCCTCCAGGGGAACGGTGTCAACTCTCCTCGTGACACACACTCCGTAAACGTTTACGACTGTAGGCGAAAACATTTTGCGGTGTCAATAGACGCCAAATGCGAAATTACGGGCCCCAGATCCGGACGGATCTGAATTAAAGAAATGGAGCATGATGTCGTCCGAAAACCGCGCCCACTTTTCGGCATCATGCTCCGGGGAAAATCGTCAGCGATGAAGGGGATTCGCCAGCTTGCCGAACACTTGAATATCTCGATCGGCACGGTCTCCCGCGCGCTGAACGGCAAGCCCGATGTCAATCAGGAAACCCGCCGGCGGGTGCTGGCGGCGGCCGAGGAACTCGGCTATGTCGCCAACCAGTCTGGGCGGAGCCTGAGGCAGGGGGAGACGAAGGTCATCGGGTTGATGATCGAATCCAGCAAGGAGACGGTCGAGAACGCCGACAACTTCTTCCTCGGCGTCACCAGCGGCCTGCAGAGCGTCTTTTCCCGCCACAAGCTAGACCTCATCATGTTGCCCTGTCCGAGCGACGAGGACCCGCACGAATATCTGAAGCGGATGGTGGCGCGGCGCATCGTCGATGCGATGATCATCTCGGACACGCAGCGCGTCGACCGACGCATCGACTTTCTATCGCGGGGGAAGATCCCCTTCGTCGCGCTCGGCCGCAGCCTTTCGGCCAGCAATGTCCCCTGGATCGATCTCGATTTCGAGGGCGTGGCCGACCATGCCGTCGAGCGGCTGATCGCGCTGGGCCACCGCCGGATCGCGATCACAGCGCCGTCGAGCGAGGCCAACCTCGGCTATCTCTTTATCGACGGCTATCGCCGGGCGCTTGAACGGCACGACATTGCCTTCGACCCGTCACTCGTCATCCGCGTCAGGTCGAGCGAAGAGGGCGGCTATCAGGCGGCCCATGAGCTGCTGCTGCTCGAAGAGCGGCCGACGGCGGTGATCCTGATCTACGAGTTGATGGCGATCGGCCTTTACCGCCGCCTGATGGAATCGGGCGTCATGCCCGGCCGCGACCTTGCGGTGATCGGCTTCCGAGACGCTCCGCGCGCACGGTTCCTGCAGCCGTCGCTGAGCTGCTTCCGCATCTCGCTCTACGATCTCGGCGTCGCGCTCGGCCGGATGCTTCTCGCCAACATGCCGGTCTATCGGGAGTTCTATCCAGGCGATGGGGGCAACATCATCTGGCCCCTCGAACTGATGCCGGGCGAAAGCGATGCGTTCGATCCCAAGACGGGCGAAAAGGAGTTTGAGCCTGCTCGGTTGAGCTTCGACAACAGGACCGTCGAATTCTGATGGGATTCCTCCTCGATACGATTGCGTTTCCGCCGCACGAAGGGTCGAGCGGCCGGTAGCGGTGCCTCACGTGCCAGCAGGAAAGAACCGGTTCTCCGGCCGCGGCAATCCGAGATGTTCGCGCAGCGTCGTGCCCTCGTATTCGCTGCGGAACAGGCCGCGGCGCTGCAGCTCGGGAACCAGCCGTTCGGTGACGTCGAGGAGACCCTGCGGCAGATAGGGAAAGACGACGTTGAAACCGTCCGAACCCTCCTCGTCAAGCCAGCGCTCCATCTCGTCGGCAATGCTTGCCGGCGTACCGACGAAGGCAAGGCCGGCATAACCGCCATAACGTTGCGCCAATTGACGCACCGTCAGATTTTCTTCCGCCGCAAGCTTCAGCACCTGTGCCCTGCCGGTCTTGCTGGCATTGGTATCGGGAATATCGGCCGGCAGCGGTGCGTCGGGAGCGAAGCCGGAAGCGTCATGGCCGAGCGCAATCGAAAGCGAGGCGATGGCGCTGTCGTAATGCACCAGGCTATCGAGGGTGGCGCGTTTGGCGCGGGCCTCGTCGATGCTGTCGCCGACGATGACGAAGGCGGCAGGCAGGATCTTCAGGTGGTCGCGGTTGCGGCCGATCGCTTCCATGCGACCCTTGATATCGGCATAAAGCGCCCTGCCCGCGGCCAGATCGCGCGGCGAACAGAAGACCACTTCGGCGGTCTCCGCAGCAAGCTGGCGGCCAGGGTCCGACTGGCCGGCCTGGACGATGACTGGCCAGCCCTGCGGCGGCCGGGCGATATTGAGCGGTCCGCGCACGCTGAGCTCCTCGCCCTTGTGGCCGAGCACATGCATTTTTTCCGGATCGAAGAACAGGCCGCTTTCCCGATCGCGGATGAAGGCATCGTCTGCGAAACTATCCCAGAGCCCGGTTACCACGTCGTAGAATTCCCGGGCGCGATGATAGCGCTCGCCATGCTCCACATGTTCGTCGAGGCCGAAATTGAGGGCGGCGTCGGGGTTGGACGTCGTGACGATGTTCCAGCCGGCGCGGCCGCCGCTGATATGGTCGAGCGAGGCGAAACGACGGGCGATGTGATAGGGCTCGTCGAATGTGGTGGACGCGGTCGCGACGAGGCCGATACGCTCCGTCACCGCCGCCAGTGCCGACAGCAGCGTGAAGGGCTCGAAGGAGGTCACGGTGTGGCTGCGCCTGAGTGCCTCGACCGGCATGTTGAGCACGGCAAGGTGATCGGCCATGAAGAAGGCGTCGAATTTCGCCCGCTCCAGCGCCTGCGCGAAGGACTTCAGATGGGCGAAATTGAAATTGGCGTCAGGATAAGAACCGGGATAGCGCCAGGCACCGGTATGCAGGCTAACGGGACGCATGAAGGCGCCGAGGCGCAACTGCCGTGGGGTCATGACTTTCCTCATGGATCGGGCAAGGCGGCCGCCTGCCCCGCATTGGGCGTTCTGTCTGAAGCCGCTGCAGCGACGCATCGGATATCGGTTACGTAAGAACTCGCCTAATTCAAATCGAGGCCGGCTCCGCTAATTTCCGGTAGCGATTTCGGCGCTTTTCCGGCCACGTTTTCGCAGAACCGCCCGACTGAGCCACTAATCGCGGCAGCCAGAAGCCGATAAGCAAACACTTTTCATTTTCTATCACATCTATAGAATTTGTACTCTTATCTCGGCGCGCGATTTCTTTCACCGATAGGGCCGTCAGGAATGGAGACATCGATGAACACCGTGCTGAGGCAAGCAGACCAGATCCGGCCCGTGGCCGACCGTATCGGCAGCGAGGAGGAGGCGATCGCCACCGCCCGCAGATTGGCGGCGCAGTTTGACGCACGCGCCGCCGAGCGCGATGCCGACAGGATCCTGCCTTTTAGCGAACTCGATCTTCTCGCCCAGTCCGGCCTTCTGGCGATCACCGTGCCGGCGCAATATGGCGGCCTCGACGTCTCCAACGCCGTGCTTGCCGAGATCACCGCGATCCTGTCGGAGGCGGACGGCTCGATCGGCCAGATCCCGCAGAACCACTTCTATATTCTCGAGGCGCTTAGAACCGATGGCGGCGAGGAGCAGCAGCGTTATTTCTTCGGCCGGGTGCTCGCCGGCGACCGTTTCGGCAATGCGCTATCCGAGCGCGGCACCAAGACGGTCGGCCACTACAATACGCGCATCACCCGCGACGGTCCGGGTTACCGGATCAACGGCCGCAAATTCTATTCGACCGGCGTCCTCTTCGCCGACTGGATCACCATCTTCGCGCTCGATCCGGAGGATCGGCTGACCATGGCCTTCGTGCCGAAGGGCACCGAAGGTGTCGAGATCGTCGACGACTGGGACGGCTTCGGCCAGCGCACCACCGGCAGCGGCACGACGATCCTCGACAATGTTTATGTCAGCGCCGATTCCGTGGTCTTCCATCACAAGGGCTTCGAGCGGCCGACGACGATCGGCTCCGTTGGGCAGATCATCCATGCCGGCGTCGATCTCGGTATCGCACGGGCGGCCTTTGCCGAAACGCTGGAGTTCGTCAGGACGAAATCGCGCCCCTGGATGGATAGCGGCCTTGAGCGTGCCTCAGACGATCCGCTGACGATCGCCAAGGTCGGCCAGATCGCCATCCGGCTGGAAGCCGCAACGGCTCTCGTGGAGCGCGCCGGGCACAAGGTCGATGCCGCGCAGGTCGAGACGACGGAGGAAAAGGTGATCGCGGCCACGCTGGCAGTCGCTGCGGCGAAGGTGCTGACGACCGAAGTGGCGCTCGAGGCCTCGAATACGCTTTTTGAGCTTGCCGGAACCTCGTCGGTACAAACAGGCCTCAACCTCGACCGCCACTGGCGCAATGCCCGCACCCATACGCTGCACGATCCCGTGCGTTGGAAATATCACGTCGTCGGCAACTACCATTTGAACGGCGTAACGCCGCCGAAGAACGGCGCGCTCTGAAATCTCCCCGTCTTCCAACCGAAAACTCCACTGCCGGTGCCGGCAGTGGAGATTTTGCGTTTGATGAAAGATGGCCGCCTCAGCTATAGAGGCTGACCTCCGGTATCTTGTCGTTCAGCACGAATTCACCGACTTCCTTCGCCTTGTAGAAGACAGGATCGTGCAGCGTGTGAGTGCGGACATTGCGCCAGAACCGGTCGAAACGGTATTTGTCGGCCGTCGAGCGCGCGCCCGTCAGCTCGAAGACGCGCGAGGTGATGTCGAGCGAGACATGGGTGGCGTGGACCTTGGCGGCATAGGCTTCCGCCGCCGCCTCGCCGCGCTCACGCGCGGTGACGTCGCGGCCGCGGGCAAGGCCCGCCTGCACGGCGGCTGCCGCACTGTCGGCAAGGGCCGCCGAAGCCTTCAGCGCGGCGGTGAATTCGCCGACGCGTTCGAGGATATAGGGATCATCGGCAGCCCGCTCGACACCGGAGGTGATCCACGGCCGGGTCGTGTTGCGGACGTAATCGACCGCCGCCTTGAGCGCGCCTTCCGCTGTGCCGAGATAGAAATTGACGAAGACCAGCTGGATGAACGGCGTATTGAAAGTCGACAGCACCGGAGGTGCTGCGTCGGGTGCAGCCGGCGCGCCGACGAAATCCTCCTCGTAGACGGGGAAGTCGCGAAACTCGACGCTGCCGCTGTCCGACAGGCGCTGGCCGATATTGTCCCAGTCGTCGTTGGCGACGTAACCTTGACGATTGGTCGGCACGGCGAAGCTGGCGATCTTGTCGTCGAGCGTCGCGTTGGCATTGATATAGTCGGAGACCCGAGCCGCCGTGGAGAAGGACTTGCGTCCGTTCAGCACATAGCCGTTGCCGCGACGGGTGAGCACCAGCCCGGGATCGCGCGGATTGACGGACGCCCCCCAATAGAGGTTCCTGGCGACCGTATCGCTGCCCAGCGCATGAGCGCGCGCCGCATCAAGCGCCCAATAGATGTACTGGCTGTTGACGTAGTGGTAGCCGAGCAGCTGGCCGATCGAGCTCTCGCCACGGGCGAGAATGCGCACCAGCCTCAGCCCGTCGACCCAATCGAGGCCACCGCCACCGATTTGCGTGGGATGCAGCGCATTGAGCAGCCCGGCATTCTTCAATTTGACGATCTCGGCGAGCGGCGGACGGCCTTCGCGGTCGAGGTCTGCGGCGCGCCGCGACAGGTCGGCAGAGATCTCCTCGGCACGGGCAAAGAGGTCTTCGCGCGTCGGATTTCGGCTGGCCGCGAAGATGACATTGGATTGGCTCATGGGCGGAACTCCAATTCTCCAAAAAGATGATCCGGCGGGAGCCGCACGCTTCCGCCGGAAGGATCGAAGTGCGAGTTCTCAGAACAGCTTGTCCGGGATCCAGCTGGCGGTCGCCGCATCGCTCGTGCTGAAGGCCGGGATCCTTTCGGCCAGCTCCTCGATCGTCTTGACGCCGGCTGCGCGCAGGCTTTCTTGCGTCAGAAGCGTCGGCTTCACGGTGATTTGGTGGGGAACCGTCTGCCCGGCAATTTCGAGTGCTGCGGCGCGAATGGAGACGGCGCCGACGACGGCAGGATTGGTCGCGACGGTCGCGACCCAAGGGCTGCCTTCCTCGGTGATTTCCTGGATATCGGCCGTCGAGACGTCGGCCGAATAGATCTTGAGCTTGCTTGCTATGCCGAGATCGTTGGCGGCGAGCTTCACGCCGCGGGCGAACTCGTCATAGGGGGCGAAGACGACTGACATATCGGGATTGGCGGTCAGCACGGCCTTCGCCTGATCGGCGGTCGAAGTCGCCGTCGTGTCGCTGACATTGCCGAAACGGGCCTTTTCGACCACACCTTTATTGTCCGACTTAAACTTGTCCCAGACTTCGTTGCGGCGGTCGAGCGGCGCAAAGCCCGCGACATAGACATAACCGGCGCTGAAGCTGTTGCCGTTGTCCTTCACCACCTGCTCGAGCGCCAGTGACGCGAGTTCGTGATCGCTCTGCTCCACCTGCGGAATCTTGGGGTTGTTGAGGTTGACGTCGAAGGCCACGACCTTGATGCCCTTGTCGAGCGCCTGCTGCACGACGTCGCCGAGCGATTCCGGCAGACCGTGGTCGATGACGATGCCGGAGACGCCGAGATTGATCGCCTGCAGGATTTGCTCGCGCTGCTCGGCGGCATCCTGCCGGCCGGGGAAGATGCGCAGGTCGATAGCCAGCGCCTTGGCCTGGGCTTCAGCCCCCGCCTGATAGGCCTGGAAGAAGTCACCGGCCGAGATGTAGCTGATCAGTGCTACTTTAACGCCGCCCTTGTCGAAAGGGGCGGGAGCGCCGGACAGACCGTCGGCTTTTGCGCCTTGAATGAAAATGAACGGAATGACGGCGGCAGACAGTGCGAGCCGTGCGAGGGATTTCATCGTCGCGTTCCTTTTAGCAATCGGGAGCGTCGTCTGACAGGTCTGGCAGCCCTCGCGACGCATCGGATTATTAGATATAATATCTATGTTTTTAGTAGATTAAATGATCCGATTTTATGGGCTGTGGGAGATTCTTTGTTTCCCGAGGGCGGTTCGCCGGGAAAAGCCGTGCCTGGAGTTCGACCGCCCAGACAGGGCACACTCCGGCTTCGATTGCAGTCCCGGACCTTTATCGATGCCGCTTCTTCACATTGACAATATCACCCGCAGTTTCGGGTCGACGAGGGCGCTTGCCGGCGCTGATTTTTCTATGGAACGCGGCGAGATCGTGGCGCTGATGGGCGCAAACGGCGCGGGCAAATCGACGCTGGTCAAGATCCTTTCCGGCGTGCTTCCGGCCGATGGCGGCATGGTCAGACTCGATGGCCGCGACTTTGCGCCGCGTAGCCCGGCCGAAGCGGCAAGGGCCGGTGTCGTCACGGTGCATCAGTCGACGGATCTCGTCGGCGCGGCCGGTCTGACCGTTGCCGACGCGCTGCTGCTCAATCGCCTCGCCGACCGCAGCACACCTTTCTTCGTCTCGCGCGCCGGCATCCGCCGTGCCGCGCAGTCCATGCTCGATGCCGCCGGCTTTAGCCTGCCGCTGGACCGTGATTTCGGGGACCTCGCCAGCGCCGATCGGCAGCTGGTGGCGATCGCCCGGGCGCTTGCCAACCGTGCCGACCTCCTCATCCTCGATGAGCCGACGGCGAGCCTTTCCGGAGAGGAAAGCCGCCGCCTCTTCGATATTCTGCTGAAGCTTCGCAAGCGGGGCCTGGCGATCCTCTATATCTCGCACCGCACCGCCGATCTCGAAGCCATCGCCGACCGCGCGCTCGTCATGCGCGGCGGCCGCGTCGTCGGCACCTTCTCGCGGCCGATCGATTTTTCGAGCGCCATCGAGACGATGATCGGCCGCAGACTAGATGCGGCCCGGCCGGATGCGCGGCCTGCGATTGGTCCGGCGATTTTCGAGATGCGCAATGCCCGCTTGCTCTCTGAGGCCGCATCCTTCGATCTGTCATTGCATGAGGGCGAGGTGGTGGCGGTGACCGGTGTGCTCGGCGCCGGCAAGAGCCGGCTGCTGTCGGCGATCTTCGGGGTGGCGGCGCTTGCCGGCGGTGCGATGTTCCTCGGCGGTCGGCCCTACCGGCCGAAAGGTCCGGCCGAGGCGATCGCCGCAGGTGTGGCGATGGCGGCCGAAGACCGTCATCGTTCTTCGCTGATGCCGCCGGCATGGCCCGGCCATTCGCTGTCGGCGACGATCAGCCTGCCGCATCTTGGCAAATGGTATCCGCGCGGTTTCCTTGTCGGCGGCCGTGAACGACGCGAGGCCGAACAGGCGATCACTCGTCTCGGTATCAAGGCCCCGGGCCCGCTCGCCTCGGTCTGGTCGCTCTCCGGCGGCAACCAGCAGAAGGCGGTGATCGCCCGCTGGGAGGCGGAACCGAGCCGGCTGCTGCTGCTCGACGAACCTTTCCAGGGTGTCGACGTCGGCGCCCGTCATGACATCATCCGGGCAATCCGCGCCCGCAGGGATCGGGCGACGCTGATTGCGACCTCCGACCCGGAGGAAGCCTATGAGGTGGCAGATCGCATCCTCGTCATCGACCGCCACGTGTTGAGGCCCGCGGCAGAGGGGGCCGCTCTTGCCTCCGCCATTCAGGGAATATCCGCATGACGACGATCGACGACGACACTCTTCCACAGGCAAGTGCCCGGCCAAAGGCGTCGCCGCAAGCCGATAGCGGTCGTCTTGCAGCACTCGGGGCGTTCCTCCGGGCGGGCGCGGTGTTCATCCTGCTTGCGCTGCTCGTCGTCGGTTTCACCGTCGCCGAGCCCGCCTTCATCAATATCGCCAATCTGATGAGCATCCTGCAGGCGGTGTCCGTCGTCGCCATTCTCGGCGCCGGAGTCACCGTCACGCTGGCGGTCGGCGGTTTCGACCTGTCGATCGGCGCAGTCGCCGCATCCAGCGTGATGGCGGCCAGCTATGCGATGATCGTCTGGCATCTTGATGCCTATGCGACGGTACCGCTGGTGCTCGCCTTTGGCGCTCTGGTCGGCCTCGTCAACGCCTTCCTCATCGTGCGCCTGAAGGTGCCGGATCTTTTGGCGACGCTGGCGATGATGTTCCTGCTTTCCGGCCTGCAGCTGATCCCGACCGCCGGCCGATCGATTTCGGCCGGCCTCACCCTGCCCGACGGGTCGAAGGCGACCGGCGCTTACGACCCCGCCTTTTTGCTGATCGGCCGCTATAGCATCTTCGGCACCCTGCCCGTTTCGGTGGTGCTGATGGCGGTGGTCGCCATCGCACTCTTCATTCTCACTGAACGCACCCGCATCGGCCGATTGCTGTTTGCGACCGGCGGCAACGAGGTCGCGACCCGTCTTGCCGGCGCCTCGACGGTGCGGCTGAAGACGCTCGCCTATGTGCTATCGGGCACGCTGGCATCGCTCGGTGGCATTGTCATCGCCGCCCGCGTCGGGCGTGGTGATATCTCGTCCGGCGGCTCGCTGCTGATGGATTCGGTCGCTGCCGCGTTGATCGGCTTTGCCGTCTTCAACCTGCGCCGCCCAAACGTGCTTGGCACCATTGCCGGCGCCGTCTTCGTCGGCGTGCTGCTGAACGGCCTCACCATGCTGAACGCCCCTTACTACACCCAGGATTTCGTCAAGGGCGCCGTGCTCGTCGGCGCGTTGGCGCTGACCTACGGCCTCGGCCGTAGCAATCCCTAATTCCAAGGAAGAGAACATGACCCGCGAAATCAGGCTGAACGCCTTCGATATGAATTGCGTCGGACACCAGTCGCCAGGGCTCTGGCGCCATCCGCGTGACAAGTCCTGGACCTACAAGGATCTCGACTATTGGGTGCATCTGGCAAAGACGCTGGAACGCGGCAGGTTCGACGGGCTGTTCATCGCCGACGTGCTCGGCGTCTACGATGTGTTGAACGGCAATGTCGATGCTGCACTTCGCCATTCGGCGCAGGTGCCGGTCAACGACCCGCTGCAGCTCATCCCCACCATGGCCTACGAGACCGAGCATCTCGGCTTCGGGCTGACGGCATCGCTCTCTTTCGAGCATCCCTACACTTTCGCCCGCCGAATCTCGACTCTCGATCACCTGACCAAGGGGCGCGTCGGCTGGAATATCGTCACCTCCTATCTCAATAGCGGCGCGCTCAATATCGGCCAGCCCGCACAGACCAAGCATGACGATCGCTACGACCTCGCCGAGGAATATCTCGAGGTCTGCTACAAGCTCTGGGAGGGAAGCTGGGAGGACGGCGCCATCGTCCGCGACCGGGAAAGCGGTATCTTCACCCATCCTGACAAAGTCCACCCGATCCGCCATTCCGGCAAGCATTTCAACGTGCCCGGCATTCACTTGAGCGAACCCTCGCCGCAGCGCACGCCGGTGCTCTACCAGGCCGGCGCCTCCAGCCGCGGCAAGGACTTCGCCGGCGCCCATGCCGAATGCATTTTCGTCGCATCCCCGTCGAAGCCGGTGCTGAAGCGTTACGTCGCCAATGTCCGCGAGGCGGCCGAACGCTTCGGCCGCAACCCGCGCGAAATCCTTGCCTTCAATCTGCAGACTGTGGTTCTTGGCGAAACGGATGCGGAGGCGCAGCGGAAGTTCAACGAATACCGCAAATACGCCTCCTTCGAAGGGGCGCTGACGCTGATCTCCGGCTGGACCGGCATCGATTTCGGCCAGTTCGGACCGGACGAGGTGCTGCGGCACCGCCATACTAATGCGGTGCAATCGGCTGTCGAGACCTTCACCACCATCGATCCTACCAAGGAATGGACGGTGCGCGAAATGGCCGACTGGGTCGGCGTCGGCGGTTTCGGCCCTGTTTTCGTCGGCTCGCCGCAGACGGTCGCCGATCTGATGCAGGAGTGGATCGAGGATACCGATGTCGACGGCTTCAACCTCGCCTATGCCGTGACGCCCGAAAGCTTCGAGGATGCCGTCGATCTGCTGGTGCCGGAACTGCAGAAGCGGGGCGTCTACAAGACCGACTATGTCAAGGGAACGCTGCGGGAAAAGCTTGGGCGTGCGGGACCGCGTCTCGTTGCCCCGCATCCGGGTGCTGCCTACCGTAACCTGGCGGGAGAACCGGTCAGGCTTGCCGCCGGCGGCTGACCGGCAGTGATTGCTCGGGCGAATGCGCGCAGGTTGGAAAAATATCTCGCCCGGCCGGGGCATTCGAATTTAATATCTGTCGCAATGATCTTTTCGCTTCGAATATAGTCCGGCGAATTGTTCACAGATCAGGAGGGGGTCATGACCGTATCATCTATCTCGCGGCGCACGCTGGTGAAGGGCACTGTTCTGCTGCTTGCCTCGACGGCGCTCGCCCGGCAGGCGCTTGCGCAGACCGCGCAGACCACCCCGGGCGGCGGCGGCCGGCTGATCGTTGCGGCCGATTCCGAGCCGAAGAACCTCAATCCTGCCATCGTCGCTTCGAACGGCGTCTTCTTCGTCGCAAGCAAGGTGATCGAGCCGCTCGCCGAAGCGTCGTTCGACGGCAAGGACGGGCTTTCACCGCGCCTCGCCACCTCCTGGGAGGGCTCGGATGACGGCCTCTCCGTCACCTTCAAGCTGCGCGACGGCGTCACCTGGCACGATGGTAAGCCGTTCACCTCGGTCGATGTCGCCTTCTCCGCGCTCAACATCTGGAAGCCGCTGCAGAATCTGGGCCGCCTGGTTTTCGCCAATCTCGAAGCCGTCGATACGCCTGACGATTACACCGCCATCTTCCGCTTCTCCAAGCCGACGCCGTTCCAGCTCATCCGCAACGCCCTGCCTGTCGTGACCAGCGTCGTTGCCAAACATATTTTCGACGGTACCGATATCGCCACCAACCCGGCTAACAATACACTGATCGGCACCGGTCCGTTCAAGTTCGCCGAACACAAGCCCGGCGAATATTACCGGCTGACGCGCAACGAGAATTACTGGGACAAGGAACAGCCGAAACTCGACGAGATCATCTTCCGGGTGCTGCCCGATCGCGAGTCGGCGGGTGCAGCACTCGAAGCAGAGGAAATCCAGCTTGCCGCCTTCTCCGCGGTGCCGCTCGCCGATCTCGACCGTATTTCGAAGGTCGCCGGCATCAAGGTGATCTCGAAGGGCTATGAGGCCCTGACCTACCAGCTCGTCGTCGAGATCAATCATCGCCGCAAGGAACTGGCCGACCTCAGGGTGCGGCAGGCGATCGCCCAGGCGATCGACAAGAAATTCGTGGTCGACACGATCTTCCTCGGTTATGCCGCCGCCTCGACCGGCCCGGTGCCGAAGAATGCGCCGGAGTTCTATACACCCGATGTCGCGACCTATGCGTTCGACCCTGCGGCCGCCAACGACATTCTCGACAAGGCAGGATACAAACAAGGGCCAGACGGCAACCGCTTTACGCTGAAGCTTCGCCCCGCGCCCTATTTCAACGAGACCCGGCAGTTCGGCGATTACCTTCGCCAGGCGCTCGCGGTGATCGGCATCAATGCGGAGATCGTCAATGCCGATGCGGCCGCGCACCAGAAAGCGGTCTATACCGACCACGACTTCGACCTCGCCGTCGGTCCGCCGGTCTTCCGCGGTGATCCGGCGATCTCCACCACCATTCTCGTCCAGTCCGGCACGCCAGCCGGCGTGCCCTTCTCCAACCAGGGCGGCTACGTCAATCCGGAGCTCGACAAGATCATCAAGCAGGCTTCGGAGACTGTCGACACGGCGGCGCGCACCGATCTCTACCGCAAGTTCCAGCAGTTGGTCGTCGCCGACCTCCCGCTGATCAACGTTGCGGAATGGGGCTTCATCACCGTTGCGCGCGACACCGTGCTCAACGTCTCGAACAACCCGCGCTGGGCCGTTTCGAACTGGGGCGATACCGCGTTGCAATCGTGATAGGATCGGCGGCAATTCTCTTCCAGAGGCCCTGTCAGGCGTGAAACGAGCCATCATCCTCCTGAGGCGCAGGGCGATCAGCAGCATTCCGGTGCTGCTGATCGTGGTGATCTTCACCTTCTTCCTGCTTGAATCCGCCTCGGGCGATGCCGTCGACGCCTATCTCGGCTCGATCGGTGGTGGCGATGCCGCACTTAGGCAGTCGCTGCGCGAGAGCTACGGCCTCGACCAATCGATGTTCGCTCGCCTCTGGCTCTATCTTTCCTCACTCGCACGCTTCGATCTCGGCTGGTCGGTCGCCTTCGGCCGGCCGGTCGGTGCGCTCATTGCCGAACGCCTGCCCAATACGCTGCTGCTGATGGGCAGTGCGACGGCGCTGTCCTTCGGCCTCGGTTCGACGCTCGGTATCCTTGCCGGGGCGCGGCCGGGCGGTCTGCGTGACCGGCTGCTGTCGATCGGCTCGCTGATCGTCTATGCCATTCCGAGCTTCTGGCTTGGCCTGGTCCTGAGCATCGCCTTTTCGGTGAAGTTGCGCTGGTTTCCGATCGCCGGCGTCGAGACGATCGCTTCCGGCAAGACAGGGTTTTCGCGCGCGCTCGATATCGCCGATCATCTGGTTCTGCCGGTCGGCGCGCTGGCGCTGATCTATCTCGCCTTGTTCCTGCGGGTGATGCGCAGCGGCATGGCCGAGGCCTGGAAGCTCGATTTCGTGCTCTTCGCCCGGGCCAAGGGCCTGTCGCGGAGCCGGATCGTGCTGCGCCATGTCGCGCGCAACGCGCTGCTACCGCTCGTCACCATGCTCGGACTGCAGTCGGCGGCCATGCTCGGCGGCAGCGTGGTGATCGAGAGCATCTTTGCAATCCCGGGCTTCGGGCGGCTGGCGCAGGAGGCGGTCAACGGCCGTGACGCGCCGTTGTTGATGGGCATCATCGTCACCAGCGCCGTCCTGGTCATCTCGGTCAATTTCCTCGTCGATCTCGTCTATGCCGCACTCGACCCGCGCATCGGCGCATCGGAGGGCGGCGCATGAGCTGGCTGCGGCGACTGCTGCGCACGCCGGAAGGTGCTGCAGGACTTGCGATCCTTCTCGTCCTGCTTTCGGCCGGGCTGCTCGCCCCCGTTATTTCGCCGGGCGATCCGCTGAAAATTGCCGGCCACGCCCTGCTGGCGCCGTTCGCCGATCCGGGTTTTCCGCTCGGCACCGACCGTCTCGGCCGCGACGTGCTGGCGGGCCTGCTCTATGGTGCCAGGACCTCGCTTGCCGTTGGCCTGGCGGCGGCGTTTGCGGCCATGGTGCTTGGGCTCTGCGTCGGCCTTGCGGCCGGTTTTGCCGGCGGGCTCGTCGACGAGGCGCTGATGCGCGTGGTCGACGCCTTCCAGATCGTGCCGGCTTTCCTGCTCGCCCTCGCTTTCGTCAGCACCATCGGTGTGTCGACGCCCATTGTCGTCCTTGCCATCGCACTCGGCACCTGGGCCGATCCGGCGCGGGTGACGAGAGCGCAGGTGCTTGCGATCCGCGAGCAGGACTATGTCGCCTCGGCCAGGGTGATCGGCATGCATCCGGCCGAAATCGCTTTCCGGGAAATCCTGCCGAACGCATTGCCGCCGGTGCTGGCGCTTTCGGCCACCATCGTCGCCGGTGCGATCCTCACCGAGGCAGCGCTTTCCTTCCTGGGTCTGGGCAACCCCAATATCGCCACCTGGGGTTCGATGATCGCCGAGGGCCGCAGCGTGTTGCGTTCGGCATCCTATCTCTCGGTCATACCGGGTGCGGCACTCGCCGTGACCGTGCTCGGCGTACATCTCTTCAGCGAGGGTCTGGGCAAGGCGCTTGGCGACAATGGCGTGAGGGCGGCATGAGCGGGATTTTTTTGAGCCTGCGACAGCTTTCGGTCACCTATGGGCGCGGCAGCAGCGGTGCGGCCGCGCTAGACCATATCGACCTTGATATCGTCGCCGGCGAAAGGCTGGCGATCATCGGCGAAAGCGGTTCCGGCAAGAGCACGCTTGCCCGCGCGCTTGCCGGTCTGCTGCCGGAGGGAGCGACAGTCCGCGGCGAGATACTTTGGCCCGGACTTGGCCATCCGCCCCGCCCAGGCCGCGATTTCGGCTTCGTCTTCCAGGATCCGGGCTCCAGCCTCAATCCCGTTTTGACGATCGGCGAGCAGATCGCCGAGGGCGCCAGGCGCCATCTCGGCCTCAGCTGGAAACAGGCCTATGTCAGGGCCGAGGAGTTGATTGAGCGGGTAGGGATACCGCAGCCCGACAAGGCGATGCGGTCCTTTCCGCATCAGCTCTCCGGCGGCCAGCGTCAGCGCGTGGCGATTGCCGCAGCCATCGCCGCGAGACCGGCGCTGCTGATTGCCGACGAGGCGACCAGCGCGCTCGACGTCGTCGTCCAGGCCGAGATCGTCCGCCTGCTCGACGGGCTGGTGCGCGAGGACGGTATGACGCTGCTCTTCATCACCCACGACATCGCGCTGGCCTCCGGCTTCGTCGATCGCATCGCCGTCTTCCGCAATGCGAGGCTGGTCGAGGCCGGCCCCGTCCGTTCGGTGCTTTCGGCGCCCAAGAGCGACTATACCGCCGCCCTGATCGCCAGCCATCGAGACCTCGCGACGCCGCCGCTGATCGCAGAGGTGCCGTCATGAACGACAGGCTGCTTTCCATCGAAAACCTGTCGAAAGGCTTTTCTTCTGCGGGACGCCGGATTGCTGCCCTCGATAATGTGTCGCTCACCATCGCGGCCGGGGAAACGCTCGGTCTCGTCGGCGCCTCCGGCAGCGGGAAATCGACGCTATCGCGCATTCTGCTGCGGCTTGTTGCTGCCGATGCCGGCTCGATTCGCTTCGAGGGAGAGGATTGGCTCTCGCTGAATGGTGCGCCGTTGCGCCGCCGGCGGGCGCGTATGCAGATGGTGTTTCAGGATCCGCTCGCCGCCTTCAATCCGTTGGCGAGCGTTGGTACAGTACTCGACGATCCGCTTCGCATCCACGGCGTCGCAAAAGACCGACGCGCTGGGGAGATCGTCGATCTGCTCGAGCGGGTCGGCCTCACCGCAGATCATGCCGGCCGTCCGGTGCGGGCACTCTCCGGCGGCCAGCGGCAGCGTGTGGCGATTGCGCGGGCGATTGCGACGAGGCCCTCGTTGCTGGTGCTCGATGAGGCGGTCTCGGCGCTTGATGTGACCGTGCGCGGCAGGATCCTGGAGCTTCTGGTCGATCTGCAGAAAAAACAGGGCATTGCCTGTCTGTTCATTTCGCACGATCTTGCCGTGGTGCGCGCCGTCTCCCACCGCATCGCCGTTATGGATGGCGGACGGATCGTCGAGACCGGACCGGCAGCGGCGGTCGTTGCTGCGCCGCAATCGGCGGCCGCCGGCGCACTCGTTGCCGCTGTCCCCCGTCTCGTGACCGATCCTTGCTGAAGGAAGTATCCATGTCCGATCTTGGTTGGAATCCACTGCATGGCGTGCCCTCCTATCCCGCGGAGCGCTACGCCGTCCTTGCCGACAGGATCGGCGGTATCATGCGCAGCCGCAACGACATAGTGCTGGTGCAGGCAGAAGCGGTGGTGGCGCTGGAGGCGGCGGCGGTCAGCCTTGCGCGCCCCGGCCTTTCAGCACTCAACATCATCACCAGCCCCTATGGCGGCTGGTTCGGGCAATGGCTGCGGCGGGGTGGGGCGACGGTAGAGGATGTTGTCGCCGAGCCGGGCCTGCCGATCGAGATCGAAGCCGTTGCAAAAGCGCTCGACGCCGGTCCTCACATCGATGTGCTGGCGCTGGTTCATGCCGAATCCGCGAGCGGCATTCTCAACCCCCTGCCCGAAATACTGGCGCTTGCCCGGGCTCGCCACATCGTCACCGTCGTCGACGCGGTCGCCTCGGTCGGCGGCCATCAGTTCGATGTGGGCGATCTCGGCATCGACATCGCGGTGATGGGGCCACAGAAGGCGCTCGGCGGCCCGGCCGGCGTGTCCGCAATTTCGGTCAGCGGCGGCGCCTGGGATCTGATCCTCAGAGACGGCGCCCCGCGCGAGTCGATCTTGTCTTTGGCCGATCTGAAGAGCTGGATCGACGGCGGCCGGCGTAGCCTGCCGGGAACACCGGCGCCGCTGGAATTCTTCGCGCTGGAGACGGCGCTCGACCGCATCGAGGCCGAAGGCCTGGAGAATGTCGTCGCCCGTCATGCGCTGGCGTCATCGGCGACACGGGCGGGGCTTGCCGCACTCGGAGCCCCGGCATGGGTCCCTGCAGCAAGGGCTTCGAACCTGGTGACGGCGGTACCGGTGCCGGAGGCGCTGGCGCCTGCCGCGCTGATCGCAGCCGCTGGGCAGCTCGGGGTCGAGCTGAGCGAAGGCGTCGGAACCGCGCTGGCCCGTCTCGTGCGGCTGAACCACACTGGTCCGCGCGCCGCATTCCAGACGGTGCTCTCGAATGTCGTGGCGTATGGCGCGGCCCTCAGGCAGGCCGGCCATCCCTCGGATATCGCTGCCGCTTCGGAAGCGATATCCTCGGCCTATAGCCGATGAAAACCGTATTCGGCTCTTGATCATCACGGTTCGTCAGGGCAGGAATGTGGCATCGCGGAGACTTGGTGCAGATGACGAGATTGCTGGATGCGCAGGGGCTGGAGATTTCGCATGAGGGGCATCGCACCCGCCTGAAATGGCACCGCCTGCGCAAGCGGTTTTCCGACCCGCTGTTCTCAGCCGAAGTGATGGCGGAGGGCTTTGCGGCGGGCGCCTCGATGGAGCTCGATCTGCGCGTGCGCGCCGACGGCGGTTTCGTCGTGCTGCACGACAAGGAACTCGAAGGCGAGACGACAGGACATGGACCGGTCGCCGAAAAGAGCGTCAGTGACCTCAGCGATATCAGGATGCAGGAGGGCGACCGGCCGCTGATCCTCAGCGAGGATCTCGCTGCCATGATGCAATCGGCGCATCCAGCCGCATTGCTGCAATTCGACATGAAGGACGACTACGAAGCGATCGGCGCCAGGGGCGTCGCGCATCTGACCACGCATTTCCGCGATATCACAGCCTCGGTGATCGTCAGTGGCGACAGTCTCGACCTCATCGTCGCGGTCAAGGAGAAGCTTCCCCATCTCCTGCGCGGCATCGATCCGACCAACAAGCTCTACGATATCAGGATGGCCAACGGCTGGAAGGCGGTCGAGACGGAACTGCGCGCCGACCTCAGCGGCCCGACCGAACCGGACACGATCTATCTGCACTGGCCGCTGATCCTTGATGCCGCCAATGCGGGGCTGGATATGATCGCGCTCTGCCAGGACGAAGGCAAACGTGTCGATGCCTGGACCTTCACCCTGAAGGATTCGGAGGCCGGTTTCAGCGAAGAAGAATGGCGGAGCTTTTCGGCGCTGATGGCGCTGAAACCGGATCAGATCACCACCGATGAGGCGCCGGGGACCGAACGTGCCTGGCGCCGCCGCATGGCGGATTAACCGGCCGGCTTACAGCACCGCGCGTCTTTTCGAGATGCGCAAAGGACGCTGCAGCACTTCGAATTGTTGCATCATGCCGAAAGGTGTGAGAGGTTTCGATACCCTGTTTCTGGGGTTTGTTGCATGTTTTTGCAGTTTGCATCATTTTAAACTTCTGATGCTATCCATAGCCAGCAGACAAATGTTGGTGTCCGAAATGCAAGTTGTTGATGCCGATACAATTACTCGACAAGCAAATTCCAACTTGCAGGACGCGTGGCATCTTGGCTGTACAGGCCGTTCGCTTGAGGCACTCACACTGGCCGGCGAAATTCTGGTTGATGCCAAGACTCGGGGCGACGATCGGCTCGCCGCTCAATGCGATACTGACATTGCCTGGTACTGTTTTCAAATCGGCAAAGCCGAACTTGGACTGACGCATGTCCGCCGGGCGGTAGACTTCTGGAAATTGAGCGGGGAGCCCAAACAAGAATCCTGTGCCCGGGCGTATTTCGGATGGTTGCTCTTGGAATTGGGCTTGCCGGAGGAAGCGATCCAAGAAGCGACGCGCGCGCTTGATCTGGCCGACAAGACAGCAGATCCGAAAGCGCAAAGCCTAGCGACCAACGTGATTGGAATTATCTTCTGGTACAACAAGCAGCCCGACCGGGCCATCTTGATGAGCGAGAGGTCCGTCGAACTCGCCAGATCGATCGGCAACAAGACCTATGAATGCTGGTGGCTGATCAATCTCGGCGGCGCTCATTCGGAAGGCGGATATATCGCGGAGGCGCTAGGCCAGCCGGGACAAGGACGCCAGATGCTGGTGAGAGCGCTGGAACTGACCGAACAGGCGCTCGACATCGCAACTGAAACCGGTGACAGCTGGGCTGCTCGCATCTGTCTCGGCAATAAAGCCGAGTTCCACAGCCACCTGGGCGAGCATGACGAGGCGCTCCAGTGCATGGTCCGCTACCGGTTATTCCAAGAAAACAGCTATGTCAGGGACAGGCAGCAATATCTCTACACCTTGGGCCAGATCTACAACAATTCCGGAAAATTCGAAGAAGCCCTGTCACCGCTGCTCGAGGCGGTGGAGCTGATCGACGCCGGCGGCAGTTTCGATTCCTGTATCCAGATCTATCTTTATCTGTCGCAGGCCTATGAGGGGCTGGGACAGTTCGATCCGGCGCTGGCGGCACATAAAAAATACCACCAAGCCTATTTGCGCAATAGCGCCGAGAGAACCCAGCAGCGCGCACGTCTCGCGGAAATCTACTATGAAACCAGGCGGTTTAAGGAAGTCGCCGAAACGGAGACGAAGCGCGCGGAAACGCTGGAGGCCTCCTATCAGAAATTGCAGGAGCAAACCGATATCCTTGCCAGTGCCGTCTATCTGGACACGCTGACCGGGCTCTATAACCGCAAATATCTCGACAGCCGCTTTCAGGAACTGACGTCTGAGAAGCGTCCACATTCCATCGCGATGCTGGATGTCGACCACTTCAAGTCGATCAACGACAACTTCTCTCACATGATCGGCGACCGGGTCCTGAGTACCATTGGGGCCATATTGCGCAGCCAGTTGCGAATTACCGATCAGGCAGTTCGCTTTGGCGGCGAGGAATTCGTCGTCCTGCTCGCCGGCGCTCCCCGAGGTGCGGCCGATGTCTGCGAAAAGCTGCGTTCGGCCATTGAACAGTGGGATTGGTCCGAGATCTGCAACGGGCTGCACGTTACGATCAGCATAGGTGTTGCCGGTACCCTGTCTGCCAAGTCTCCGAACGAGATTTTGGCGATCGCCGATCAGAATCTCTATGCGGCGAAAAAGAGCGGTCGCAATCGCGTTGTTGGGTAGCGCTCGCAGTTTCGCCATTCGGGCGGATCGCGTCTCTGGGACGGTGTATCTATAGCCCCTCAATGTCGAGGATGAACGCGAATTCGCCGGCAAGCCCTGGCGAGTGGGCGATGACAGGCCCGCCCTGCGCAAGCAGCCTGTCGACCGGCGGCATCGCCACCATCGCGCCGGCCTCTTCGGCGATCAGCGCGCCAGCGAGCATGTCCCAGGCATTGAGGTGGCGTTCGTAGTAGAGATCGGCAGACCCCTCGGCGACGCGAACGAGGTCGATCGCGGCCGCGCCCATGCGGCGATAATCCATACCGCGTTCGTGGAGCCGTCGCGAGAGCGCGAGATGGTCGTCGAAGCTCGTCTTGCGGGAATGGCCGAGAATGACAAGCGCATTGGCCGGATCGGCGGTCGCAGCCGCATGCACCGGAAGCCCGTCCTTGAAGGCGCCGCCGCCGCGCACGGCGTGAAACACTTTGTCTCCGGCGGCGTCGTAGACCACGCCGATCTCCACCTTGCCGCCGGCGACGAAGGCGATCGAGACGCCCCAGTGCCGGAAGCCCCTGATATAGTTGGTCGTGCCGTCGATCGGATCGACGACCCAGCTGCCGCCCTCGCCCGATCTTCCGCCGCTCTCTTCTCCCATGAAAGTATCATCCGGAAAACGCGAGAGCAGTCCGTCACGGATCGCCTGCTCGGCATTCTTGTCGGCGATGGTGACGAAATCCTGCAATCCCTTGTTTTCGACGGCAAGCGTTCCGAAATTCGAGTCGCGCCGGAACCGGGCAGTCTCCCGTCCGGCCTCGAGGGCAACGGTAATCGCGACCTCCGCCCGTGCGCGGATGGCGGCGGCATCGAATGCGGCATTCATCAGGCGGTCCTTCTTCTGATCAGTGTCACAGGCGTGAATTCGACACGCGCCGTCAGCTCCGGCTCAGCCATCCGGCTCATCAGCAGGTCGACCGTCTTTTCGGCCTGGACGTCGCAGGGTTGGCGGATGGTCGTGAGATCGTAAGCGGTCCAGCTCGCCTGAGGAATGTCGTCATGGCCGATGATGGAGAGTGGCGGCGCATCATCACGGCCGCGGCCCTGCATGACGCGGTCGATGACGCCGCAGGCCATGTAGTCGTTGGCGCAAAACAGTCCGTCGATGCCGGACGCGGCAAGTTCGGCGGCCGCTTCATAGCCGCTTCGGTAGTCGTTGATTTTGATATGCAGAAATTCCGGCTCGACGCTGAGCTGTTTGCAGCGTGCGACGAACGCCTCGCTACGCCGCCGCGCCGTGTAGGATATGGCGGGCGCGGCCATCACGGCGGGCTTTCGCACGCCGCTGTCGATCAGGTGGGTGGCGGCGAGTTGGCCGGCCATGTCGTCGTCGGAGATGATGCGGTCGACGAAGGGAATGTCGTTGCCCTTGTTGATCAGCACGATCGGCACGCCCTCGGCTGCGCATTGTTCACAGATCTCGGTCGGCGGTGCGTCCGAGGTGACGATGACGCCCGAGACGGCGTAGTGCAGCAGCTGGCCGATGACCGTCGAGGTATCGGCCTCCGGCGAGGTCGGGAGCAGGATGGGGCGGAAATTGCGGGCAAGCAGCACTCTTGCCAGATTTTCGATCTGCAGCGTGCGGAACGGATTGTCGAGGCCAGCGGCGACGAGGCCGACGAGATCGGAGCGTTTGTTGGTGAGGCTTCGGGCAAGATAGTTCACCCGGTAGCCGAGTTCCTTGGCGGCTTGGTAGACCTTTTCGCGCGTCTTCGGCGAAACGCTGGCATCCGGCGTAAAGGCGCGCGACACGGCAGCGCGCGAGACGCCGGCCACGCGCGCCACGTCGAAGGAGGTTACCTTGCGCGGTCCCTTATCCTTGTCTGCCAACTGCTTTTTCCTTGACCGCCGATGGCCGCATCAGATCGGGCAGATCCGTGCAGATGCCGAGAACCGGAAGCTTCATGAGGTCATCGAGAATGGCCGGCCGTTCCTCGTGCCAGAGCACGATCTCGCGGCCCGCATCGAAGGCGCGGCGCATCAGCGCGTCGGTCACCAGATCCTGCGGACGTTCGCCTGCCCTCTCCCAGCATAGATGCAGGATATCGGCGCCGGCCTCGTCGCCGAGCGCATGCGGATCGTGGCTGATCCGGATCAGCACCGAAAGCGGGAAATCGCAGGCCGCGTCGCTAAGTTCGCGCACCTGTGCCGTGTCGAAGGAGCCGAGACAGGCGAAACGCTGGTTCATCTCGGCAAGGTGCTGCCAGCAGCGCATGCCGGTCCCAGGTGCCTTCAGTTCGACATAGAGACCGGTCCCGGTCTCGCGGCCGAGCGCGGCCACCTCCGAAAAACTCGGCACGTCGACGCCGTCGAGACCGGCGAGCTCTGCCGCCGTCATTTCGGAAATGCGGCGGTCGATGCCGAAGACGCGCTCGAGGTGATCGTCATGCGAGACGACGACCACGCCGTCCTTGGTCAGCTGCGTGTCGAGCTCCCACATTTCCGCGCCGAGTTCGGCGGCGCGGCGGAAAGCAGCGATCGTGTTCTCGCGTTCATGGCCGCTGGCGCCGCGATGGCCGATGCAGAAGGGAAGCCGGCCCTTGCCCAATGGCCAGCCGTAACGCTCGAAAAATGCCGAGAAATCGCAGGTCATCAGAGCCTCCTGCCATTTTCGTCGAAGATGAACACGCCGCGGCTGTCGATCGCCCAGCGGACGTCGTCGCCCACATGGATATCGCTGCGCACCGGCTGGATCGAGCGCAGCAGCGGTCCGCCGGCAAGAGCCACGTCGTAGAGGTTTTCGCGGCCCTGCGTTTCGGCAAAGGTGACCTTGCCCGGCACGGCGATATCGCCTGATGGCGTAAAATGCTCCGGCCGGACGCCGAGCATCAGCTTGGTGCCGTCAGCGGCACCAACAGTATCCGGCAGCGGCACACGGATCTCGCTTTGCGGGATTGTGAAGGCGCCCTTGTCCACGACGCCGCGCAGGAAGGTGATCGGCGGATTGCCGAGAAAGCCGGCGACGAAGGCGGTCTTCGGATCATTGTACATTTCGGCGGGCGTGGCGATCTGAACGATCTCGCCTTCCTTCATGATGGCGATGCGGTCGCACATGCTCATCGCCTCCACCTGGTCGTGGGTAACGAGAATGGCGGTGATGCCGGTTTCGCGCTGAAGGCGGCGGATTTCCGATCGCATTTCGAGGCGCAGCTTGGCATCGAGATTGGCGAGCGGTTCGTCGAGCAGCAGCACATCGGGCTTGCGGATCAGCGCGCGCGCCAGGGCCACGCGCTGCTGTTGGCCGCCGGAAAGCTCGGCTGGCCGGCGGCCCATCAGGTTGCCGATCTGAACGAGGGCGGCGATGCGGTCGACTTCCTTGCGGATTTCGGCGGCCGGTATGCCCTTCACCTTCAGCGGAAAGCCGATGTTCTCGGTAACCGTCATGTGCGGATAGAGCGCATAGGACTGGAAAACGACCCCGACATTGCGGGCCTGGCTCGGCAGGTCGGTGACGTCGCGGTCGCCGAAGAGGATGCGCCCGCCGCTCGGCCGGTGGATGCCGCAGACGGAAAACAGCGTCGTCGACTTGCCGCAGCCGGAAGGGCCGAGCAGCGCCAGCATCTCGCCGTTGCGGACTTCGAGCCGCATGTTCTCGATGACCTTGGTGGAGCCGAAGCTCTTCGAAAAATTGTCGAGGAGGATGCGCATCAGCCTTTGCTCCCGCCGCCGTAGATGTTCATGAGGTATTTGTTGAAGAGCGCGTAAACGAGCAGCACCGGAACGAGGTAGAAGACGCCGACCGCTTTGAACATGTTGAAGTCATAATTGTTGTCATCGGCGAGGAAGCCGGCGAGATAGACCGAGAGTACCTGCACCTGATTACCAGGCGCCAGCACCTGCGGCAGGATGAACTCGCCCCAACCGGAGAGGAAAGAGAAGAGGCCGAGCGCCATGATCCCGGGCTTGACCTGCGGCAGCACGAGGCTGCGCCAGACCCGGAAGCGCGAGGCGCCGTCGACGACGCCGGCCATTTCGATTTCCCACGGCACCGTGTCGTAGAAGCCCTTCATCAGCCAGATGCCGAGCGGCAGGTCGATCGCCGCCTTAACCAGGATGACGCCGATCAGCGAATTGTAGAGACCGATCATCTGCAGCACGATGAAAATGGCGATGATCAGCGTCACCGACGGAAAGGCATGCAACACCATGACGCCGGCAAGGAAGAAGCCGCGTGCCGGGACGTTCAGCCGCGACAGAACATAGCCCGCCATCGACGAGACGATGAGCACGAGGCTGGTGGTGCAGGCAGCAAAGAGCAGCGTATTCACAGTCACCTGCCAGATGTTCGCCTTGCCCTCTGTCGTCTGCCACAGGAAGCGCCAGTGATTGAGCGTCAAGCCCGAAGGCAGCAGCGCGTCCGCCTGCTTCACCGTCACGGTGTCGAGGAAAAGATAGACATACATCAGCAGCAGTGGCAGGCTGACGATAGTCAGCGCCGTTATGACAGGCCAGCTGCGGTAATTTGCCGAGGGCTGCGATCGTTCGGCCATGGTCAATCCTCGATCAAGGGCTTGGCGACAAGCGTGCCGTAGCTGAAGACGCGCAGATAGAGAAGCGACATCGCCACGCCGATGACGACGAGCACCAAGGCCATGGCGGCACCCAAGCCGTATTCGAGGTTGCCGGCATAGTTCCTCAGCGCAGTGTGATAGGCCGACAGCGCCCAGACCTCGGTCGCATTGCCCGGTCCGCCATTGGTCGCAAGCAGGATTTCATTGAAGGAGGCAAGCAGCGACAGCGTCTGATAGCAGGTGACGAAGAGGATCGGCCAGCGCATCTGCGGCAGGATGATGTAGAGGATCTGCTGCCAGCGCGAGGCGCCGTCGACCTCGCTCGCATAGAACTGGCTCTTCGGAATGGCCTTCATCGCCGAAGAAAAGACCAGCATGCCCATCGAGGCGCCGATGAAGCCGTTAATCAGCACGACGAAGAACCAGGCGTTATAGGCGTTGTCGAGAAGGTAGTTCTTCGGCGGATAGCCGAACTTGCCCATCAGGATCGAAATGAACCCGGTGTCCCAGGCGAGCCACTTCCATAGCATCACGTAGATGACGACAGGGGTGATGCGCGGTAGCAGCCAGATGCCACGGAAGATCGAGGCTGGCGTCGGCGGCATGTAATGCGTCCAGATGGCCAGCAGCAGCGCATAGCCGACATTGAACAGCATCAGCACCAGCGCGACGTAGAGCACGGTATTCAAGAGGACGCGCGCCATATCGGGTGACGTGGTCATGCGCGAGAAATTGTCGGTCGTCCAAACCCAGCCGGTATAAGTGGCTTTGGCGACCGTTTCCTTCTGCTCGGGTGTCAGTTTGAACCCCAGACTGTCCAGTGCCGAAAAGAGCTGTTCCTTGCTGTCGAAGCGGGTGTTGAGGACGGAGCGGTTGAACTGTTCGGAAATCTGTTTGACGTCGCGCGTCGAAGGCCGGTCGGCGAGATCCTTGATCATGCGCTCGACGTCGCGGCGCGCCGTGAACACCTCACCTGCATGTTTGGCGCGCAATTCCGCGGCAATCCCCGGTGTAAGCCCGAGGCCCTCGATGGCTTTGAGGCCCGCCTCGTCGATCGTGTAGCGCGGTTCGGCCATTTCGGCGGCAATGTCTGGTATCGCCGATTTCAGCGCGATCAGGGAGTTGGGCGCGATCTGGTAGACACCGCCGGATATGCCGGTCGCCGTCGTCATGCTGGTCATCGAAAAGACCGCCGTCAGAACGACCGGCATCAGGAAGAAAAGAACGATCATGATCGCCGCAGGCGCGATCATCACCAGTCCGAGCGTTCTGGACGATTTCATGGAAGCCTCCTCGCGGACCGACCGGGCAGCGTTTCCGCCGCCCAGAAGAGTGCTTCGATCCCAGAGCATGATGCCGAAATGTGTGAGCAGCTTTCGGACGACATCATGCTCTAACCCTTTAATTTAGAATAGGATTCAGATTTCAGGCCGAACCGGCCTGAGATCATCCTGTTCTAACGGATGACGATCTTGTCGCCGAGCGTGCTCTTCAGCTCGCTTTCGGCGTCACCGATCGCGGCATCGACGGTCTTGGCGCCGGTCCAGGACGCTTCGAGGTTCTTCCACATGATGTTCCAATATTTGCCGAAATCGGAATTGTTCGGCATCGCATTGGCATGCGGCAGCAGGCGCTCGGTGGCTTCGCGGGTCCAGCGGTCAGCCGAGTAGAAGTCGACCGTGGATTCCGACTTGGAGATGCCGAGATGGGCGGATTTGACCGCATGCAGCGCGTTGGTGCGCGGCTCGGATGCGATCTTGACCAGCTGGGCGGCGATCTCGGTGTCTTCCTGGTCATGACCTGCGGTCAGCAGGTAGACGAGCGGATGGGTCAGCGTGTTGGCCTTGCCGCCTTCACCGGCGGGGATCAGCGTGAAGATCACGTTGCCGAAGAAGTCCTTCAGACCTTCCTGGTTGACGAGGCGGGCATAGTGCCAGGTGCCGCCGTCCCAGATGCCGGCCTTGCCGGTAGCGACTTCCTTCCACCACTGGTCGCCCGGCATGCCGATGTGGTTCTTCTTGGTAACACCGGTCTTCACGGCATCGGCGAAGAACTGATAGGTGCGGGTCATCGCGGCCTTGTCGAAAACGAGCTTGCCGCCTTCTTCCATCGTGCCGCCGAAGCTGGTGTAGAACTGCCAGTAATCAGGGCCGTTGCTGGTGCGCGGATAAAAACCGTAGCCGGCCTGGACGAGGCCCTTGTCTTGCATTTTCTTGGCGTCTTCGAGCAGGTTCTTCATGGTGTACTTGCCGTCCTGGACGCTCTGCGGCAGCGCATCCAGATCGGCGTCGCTGTAGCCGATCGCCTTCATGTAAGGCTTCCAGAAGAACATCGGACGGGATTCAGCATCCTGCGGGATGCCGTAGACGGTGCCGTTGTAGGAGGCGATCTGCAACAGGTTTTCATAGATGTCGCTGAGCGGCCATGAATCGAGATCGACATAGTCCTCGATCGGAACGATGAGCCCGGCCTGCGACCAGGGTGCGATGTCTTCATGGCCGCTGACGACGATATTCGGAGCGGTCTTGGCTTCGGCGGCGAGGGTCAGCGCCTGCTTGAAGTCCTCCCAGGCCGAATAGGGCTTCTTCTCGACGGTGATCTTCAGCTCTTCGCCCTTGAGGGCGGCTTCGCGCTGCAGCTGCTGTGCTGCGATCTCGATGGCGTCGAGGCGATAGACGTCGTTCGGGCCGGTACCGCCGGCCCAGACGCTGATGTGAACGTCCTTGGCGAGTGCAATTGCGGAGGTCGAAGCCAGGATGGCGGCGGCGACGGCAAGCGATTTCAATGTCGGCAAAATGGTCATCTTCTTCATCTCCCTGGAAGAGCAGTGTGAGGCCTCTTGACGGGTCATCACTGTTGCGTGACGGCCGTTCCGAAAACCCCACGAAAACGTGGCGTATCCCGCTCTAGGGGTTGAACGTAACGGCCGAATGACAAAATTGAGCACGTGTGCAAAATTATTATGACGATGTCCGCACGACTTGCAAGCGGCGGTTTTTGACAGGCGTCTTTTACGCTTCAAATTGCGTATTTCCTGGGCTAGCATCGCGTCATGAGCCTTGAATCCGTCCGCGCCTTCCTCAGTGCCCACGCACCCGATATCGAAATCATCGAAACCGCCGAGAGCTCCTCGACGGTGGCGCTTGCCGCCGAAGCCCATGGCGTCGAGCCGGCCCAGATCGCCAAGACGATCTGCCTGCGTGTCGGCGAGCAAATGATGCTGGTCGTTGCCGGCGGCACGGCGCGGCTCGACAATCGCAAGTTCAAGGACACCTTCGGAGCGAAGGGGCGCATGCTCGATGCCGAAGAGGTTGTGGCCGTCACCAGCCATCCGGTCGGCGGCGTCTGCCCCTTCGGCCTGCCCTCGCCGTTGCCCATCTATTGCGATATCTCGCTGAAACGCTTCGATGAAGTCGTGCCGGCCGCGGGCTCAATAAACTCGGCCGTGCGCATCGAAACCGGACGGCTGGCGGAGTTGACCGGCGCCAGCTGGGTCGACGTCTGCCAGTAATGGCGCCGAAGAGCTTCACACGGCGGAAAGAGTCCCTATATTACATCTCGACATGCCGTGATTGCGCATGACAGGAGATCAGGAATGCCGAGTGCCGTTTCGCGTTTTGCCAAGATCGCGGCCATTGCCGCTCTGACGAGCGCCACCGTTTTTGCTTCCCTCGACAATGCCGAGGCGCGCCGCGCCGGCAGCTTCGGTTTCGGAAGCCGCGGCACGCGCACCTTCCAGGCGCCGCCTGTCACCAGCACCGCGCCTGGGACCGCAGCACCGATCGAACGGTCGATGACGCCACGTCCGCAGACCACCGCACCTGCTACCGCTCAGCAGCCCCTCGGCGCTCAGCGCCCCGGTTTCTTCGGCGGCTTCGGCCGTTCGATGATCGGCGGCCTGATTGCCGGTGGCCTTCTCGGCATGCTGCTCGGCCACGGTTTCGGCGGCGGCTTCGGCTTGCTCGGTATGTTGCTGCAGATCGCATTGATCGGCGGCGCCGTCATGCTCGCCATGCGTTATTTCGCAAACCGCCGCCAGCCTTCCTACGGCGTCGGTGGCGGTCAGAGCCGGTCCTACAACATGTCGCCCACGAATAATTCGTCATTCCAGATCCCGACGATCGGTTCGGGGGGCGGTTTCGGCGGGCAGTCGCGCGGCAATCGGCCGAGCGACGAGATCGGGCTGACGCAGGCTGATCTCGATCAGTTCGAGGAATTGCTGACTCAAGTGCAGACTGCTTACGGTGCCGAAGATTACGGCACCTTGCGCCGGCTGACGACGCCCGAGGCGATGTCCTATCTCGCCGAGGAGCTCGGCGAAAACGCCACCAACGGCGTGCGCAACAGTGTCTCCGACGTCAAGCTGCTGCAGGGCGATATTGCCGAGGCCTGGCGCGAGGAAGGCCAGGAATATGCGACGCTCGCCATGCGTTATTCCTCGATCGACGCGATGGTCGAACGCGACAGCGGCCGCCTGGTTTCCGGCGACGACCGCCGTCCGAGCGAAAGCACCGAGGTTTGGACCTTCGTGCGCAAGTCTGGCGCCGATTGGAAGCTTGCGGCGATCCAGGGTGCCGAGCAGCGCGCCGCTTGATGCGGCGCTCAAAACCAATGCTCTGTCTTTAATTCACCGCGACCGGTTTGGAACGCATGCGGGAGACCGTCTCGCGTTCCGCCCGCTTGCAGCGCATCGGCGGCAGTCCGCGATCCATCAGGTCCATGTCTTCAAGCACCATGTCGCCCATTTTCTTGAAGGCGCTGTCGAGGGCGCCTGCCCTATGCGCCGAGCGGATGAAACCTTTCAGGCTCCGCACCGGATGGTCGGGCGGCAGCGGTTCCTCAGGGTAGACGTCGCTCGCCGCGACGATGTGGCCTGACGAGACGGCCGCCATCAGCGCATCGAAATCGACGACATCGGCGCGGCTGAGCAGGATGAAGGCCGCGCCCCTGCGCATGCTGGCGAAGGCCTCAGTGTCGAGAAATTTGCTGTTTTCGCTGGTGACGGCGGCGGCGACGAAAATGAAATCGCTCTTTGTCAGGACCTCCTGAAGGCTTGCGGGCTCGACGCCGTTTTCCTCAAGGATCGATTGCGGCAGCCAGGGGTCGAATACCCGGATGCGCGCCCTGAAGCCGGAAAGCACACGACGCAGCGCCTTGCCGAGATCGCCGAAGCCAACGATGCCGATCTCGGAACCGGCGATCAGCCGCGCACTTGCATTCCCCTCCCCTCCCCAGAGTTCGCTGCCTTGGCGAAACGCGACATCCGCGTCGACGATGCCGCGCGCCAAGGCCAGGGCGAAACCGAGGCCGATTTCGGCGACCGGTTCGGCAAAGACCTGCCCTGTCGTCACGACGTGGATACCGCGCTGGAAGAGCACCTCATAAGGCATGTTGTTGAGCAGATTGCTTTCGACATTGAGGATCGAGCGCAGGCCCGGCATTCTGGCCAGCGTTTCCGCCGAAAGCGGCGGCTGGCCGATGATGTAGCGTGCCCTGCCGAGGATGCCGTCACCGAGCCCGGCGATATTCTCGGGGTCGGCCTCGACGATCTCATATTTCGCCTGCAGGTCGGCGCGCGCGCTGTCGCTGAAGATCAGATCAAGCGTGCGCGGCTCGGGCGCGCTGATCGCCAGCGGCCGTTCGGTATTCGTCATGGGCGTCTCCTCCATCGCGGCGGTTTGCACCGTTTCTGCCGGACGATTGATAGCCCCTGTGCGGAGTTGTTTCCAGTTCGATCTTGAGGCGCGGCGCGCCGGGAGAAGCTATCGAAAGTGGCATCTGCCTATCAGATAAGCAGTTGAATTGGCTCGGTATTTCATGGCATTTTCGTTGACGGCGTGAATTCTTTGAATTAGCGTGATGCGCGCGACTTGGAACCGTGCCTGTGTTCGGCGGCCGCAGGATATTCGAAAACTCACGAGGGAAATGAGCCAATGAAATCAGCACTCAAGAGCGGCCTGCTTGCCTTGGCTGCCGCAGCGCTTCCGGCCGTCGCCTATGCCCATCCCGCCATCGGCGAAGCTGCCGGCTTCAGCCATGGCTTTGCCCATCCGATCTCTGGCCTCGATCATGTTCTCGCCATGGTGATGGTCGGTGTTTTCGCATTTCAGCTTGGCAGCCGCGCCACTTGGCTCGTGCCGACGACCTTCGTTCTGGTGATGGCACTCGGTGGTGCCCTCGGCGTTGCCGGCATCAACGTTCCCTTCGTTGAAATCGGCATCGCGCTTTCCGTTGTCGTCCTCGGCGCCGTCGTTGCGCTCCACGTCAAGGCGCCGCTCGCCGCAGCACTCGGCATCGTCGGCCTCTTCGCCATCTTCCACGGTTTTGCACATGGCGCCGAAATGCCGGAAAATGCCGCCGGTGCCGCCTATGCCGCCGGTTTCATGGTCGCGACCGCACTGCTGCATGTCGCCGGCCTCGTCCTTAGTTATCTCATCGGCCGCGCCGGTGAACGTCATGGCCTCTTCGTGACACGCACGGCCGGCGGTCTTGCTGCTGTTGCCGGTGTCGGCATTCTGGCCGGCTTGATCTGAGCCTGACAGCATTCCTGAACAAGAACTGGGCGGCATTGGCGGCCTAGACATCTCAATCCGAGAGGACGCCCGGCTTGCGTAACGCATCGCCGGGCGTTTCTGCGTCATCGCTGGAAAGTGCTGTGGACTTGACCCAAGTCAAATCCAGCCACGTCGCGTCCGGCTATATCTAGCCCACGATCAACGAACGGACATCCAAATTGACGCAGGCCTGCCTTGCCGATTGCCGGTGAGACGCGAAAGTCAGTATAGTGATTTCAGAAATTTCTGAAATCACAGACGCAACGGAAACGACCATGAACCTTCCGCCTCTCGTCCAGTCCTTCGTTCTCCACTTCGGCGAAATGGGGTCCCGCTGGGGAATCAACCGCACGGTCGGCCAGATCTATGCCCTGCTCTTCGTCTCGCCCGCGCCGGTCTGCGCCGAGGAAATCGCCGAGTCGCTCGGCATCTCGCGCTCCAATGTTTCGATGAGCCTGCGCGAACTGCAGGCCTGGAACCTTGTCATCCTGAAACACAAGCCAGACGACCGCCGCGATTTCTTCACCACGCCTGATGATGTCTGGCAGATATTGAGGACGCTTGCCGAGGAGCGAAAGAAGCGTGAAGTCGATCCGACGCTGTCGGTTCTGCGTGAGATCCTGATGCAGCGGCCGGCCAGCGACGCCGAGCGGCATGCGCAGCAGCGCATGAGCGAGATGCACACGCTGATCGAGCAACTGACGCATTGGTATGAAGACGTAAAACAACTTGAAACAGAAAGGCTCGCAACGCTACTCTCGCTGGGCGCGAAAGTGACCAAGCTTCTGGAGGCCAAGGACCGGGTCGTTTCGCTCGGCCGCAGCCGCCGGCCAAATCCTGCGAACAAGAGTTAGCGCCATGAGCACTGCTTTCTTCGACGCGAAGGACGGATGGGGCGCCGAGCCGGTGCCGGACTGCGATACGGTCTCGTCTGTCACCGGCCCCGACGATGCGAAAGGTGCGCTGCGCAGAGCGGCAATGCTGCAGGCGCTGGCTGCTGCCGTCTGGATCCCGCAGGCGGCATTGCTGGCCGTGTCGGTCGGCCGCATCGCCGATGGCGGCGGAATGAATGACGTTCTCTGGCCCGCCCTCGGCATCCTCGCCCTCGGAGTGGCAAGAAGCTGTCTCGACGCGGCTGGTGGCCGGATGGCCTTTCAGGCCGCCCGCGCCGAACTCAGCCGCAGGCGGCAGATCGCCGTCGCGGTACTTTCCATGTCGTCGCCGCTCGATCGCGACCGGCCTGCCTCCGGCAAAGCCGCAAGCGTCATTGGCGACCAGGCCGAACTGATCGTGCCCTACCTCGCCCGTTTCCAGCCGGCGCGCATGAAGGCGAGCCTCGTGCCGCTCGTCATTCTTGCCTTCATCCTTCCGGTCTCCTGGATCGCCGCGCTGGTTCTGCTGTTCGCCGCGCCGCTGATCCCGATCTTCATGACGCTGATCGGCTGGCGTGCTCAGGCGGCCAGCGAAAGGCAACTCGTGGCCACCGGCGGCCTCAACGGCTTCCTGCTCGATCGGCTGCGCGGACTGGCGACCATCCGTGCGCTCGACGCAGTCGATGCAACGACACTGCGCCTGCGGTTGGAGGCGGAGTCGCTGCGTGTGCGCACCATGGCGGTGCTGAAAATCGCCTTTCTGTCCTCGGCGGTGCTCGAGCTTTTCGCCGCACTCGGCGTGGCGATGATTGCCGTCTATGTCGGCTTCAGCCTGCTCGGTGAGATCCGCTTCGGCACTTGGGTAGGCCGGCTCGACCTGACCGAGGGACTGTTCATCCTGCTGCTGGCGCCGGCCTTCTTCGAGCCGCTGCGCGAACTCTCGGCTGTCTGGCACGATCGGGCGGCCGGCGAAGCGGCGCTGAAGGCCCTGGACACTCTCGCTGCCGGCGGAGTGTCGATCCGAGGAGCAGCCGATGTCGCGCCGGCGGCATCTGCCGTCCCCGAAGCGCCGGCCATCCGTCTTGAGAATGTCGATTTCCGCTACAACGCCGCGGAACCGTTGATCCTCGACGGTTTCAACCTCGATGCCGCGGCCGGCGAACATCTGGCGCTTCTCGGCGCCAGCGGTTCCGGCAAGTCGACGCTTCTTTCGCTGATTTCAGGACTGGCGCCCTGCACCGGTGGCCGTATCGTCATCGGCGGCACCGCACTTGCGGATGACAGCGCCCACGCCTTGCGGGCCAGCATGGCATGGATCGGCCAGAGACCGCATATTTTCGCCGGCACCATCGCCGGCAATGTCGCGCTCGGCAGGCCCGGTATCCTGCGCGGCGACGTGACGGATGCGCTCGACGCCGCCAGGCTCGGAAAAGTCGCAGCCGCCTATGGCGACCGGACGCTCGGCGAAGGCGGGATCGGGCTTTCCGGCGGCGAAGCGCTGCGGCTAGCGATTGCGCGGGCGGCCTGCAATCCGCATCTCCGGATTATCCTGGCCGACGAGCCGACCGCGCATCTCGACGCCGCCACCGCCGCCGAGGTGACCGAGAGCCTGCTTTTGCTCGCCAGGGGCCGCACTTTGATCGTTGCGACCCACGATCCGCTGCTTGCCGCCCGCATGCATCGCACCATGCGCGTCGATGCCGGCATCGTTATGAGGGAGGCCGCCGAATGAGCGGACTTGCCGCCGACCTCAAGCCGATCCTGCGCCTGTTCCTTGCCGAGCGCCGACGTGCGCTGCTGCTCGGCGCAGTACTTTCGGCGGCGACGGTAACCGCCGGCATCGCTCTGCTCGGCCTGTCCGGCTGGTTCATCACCGCCACCTCGCTCGCCGGCCTTTCGGCCGCCGCCGCCATCACCTTCGACGTCTTTGCGCCGTCAGCCGGCATCCGCCTGCTCGCCATCGTCCGTACGGCCGCGCGCTACAGCGAAAGGCTTGCGACCCATGACGCAACCCTCAGTGTGCTCGCCGCCCTGCGCGAAAAGCTGTTTCGCGGCTTTGCCGAACCGGGTGCTGCCCGCGCCCTTTTGCATCGTCCCGCACGGCTGCTCTTCCGACTGACGGCCGATATCGATGCACTCGATTCCCTCTACCTGCGCATCCTCGTGCCGGCCGTGGTGGCGATCGGTGCAGCGCTGGCGGCAAGCCTCGTGCTGGGGCTGATGCATCCGGCTTTCGGCCTGTGTTTCGGCCTTTTTCTTGCCGGTGCCGGCCTCGGCCTGCCTGTCATCGCCGGGCGAGCGGCGCGCAAACATGCCCGCAGACGCGCCCATGGCATCGAGGCGCTGCGGTCGCGGACGATCGATCTCGTCGCCGGCCAGACCGATCTGCTGATGGCCGGCCGGCTTACCGCGCAGACTGGTACCATCGCTGCGGCCGACGCTTACTCTGCCCGCGCCGACGACCAGTTGAACCGCGTCGAGACAGGCCTGACATTCGGCTTCGGCCTCGTCTCGACCTTGCTGCTGACGGCTTCGCTGCTCGCCGTCGCAGCACTTGCGGAAACGAAGGCGATCACCGCCCCTGTCGCCGCGCTCGGCCTGCTTGTCGCCTTTGCGGCAGTCGAACCCTTTGCGGCGCTCCGCCGCGGCGCCCTGGAACTTGGGCGGACACTGCTTGCGGCAAGGCGCATCGCGCCGCGGCTTGCCGTCGCGGCGGCACTCGAACCATTGCCGGCGCCATTGCCGGGATGCGCTTTTTCGCTGGAGAAGGTGTCAGCCTTCCATGAAAACTCCGCCGTGCCGGCGCTCGAGGATATCGACCTTGCGCTTCAACCGGGCGAACGCCTCGCCGTCATCGGCAGCAGCGGTGCCGGCAAGTCGAGCCTGCTTGCCCTGCTTTCCGGCGAATTGCCGGCAAGGAAAGGAAATGTTGCCGTGATGACAGCAACCCTGCTCACGCAACGGACGGAGCTCTTCGAGGACAGCCTGCGCGGCAACCTGCTCCTTGCAAACCCGGATGCGAACGAGGCCCGTCTTTGCGAAGCGCTCGCCGCCGCCGGCCTGCTTGCCGATATCGAGGCCATGCGGCGGGGGATCGATACCCGGCTCGGCGAAGGCGGGCTCGGTCTTTCCGGTGGACAGTCGAGCCGGCTGGCGCTTGCCCGGCTTTTCCTGCGCGACACGCCGCTCTGGTTGCTCGATGAGCCGACCGAGGGTCTTGACGGCGTCACCGCCCGCGACGTGCTCAGCCGGCTGTCGGCAATGGCGGCGGGCCGCTCGCTGGTGATCGCCACGCATATCCGCCGGGAGGCGGCGATCGCAGACCGTATCGCCATCATCGAAGGTGGTCGCATCACAGAAGTTTCGCGCCGCGGAGAGGCGGCGTTCGAAAAGGCGCTCGACCGGCTTCGGCCGGACTGAGCGAGACTGCATGCCCTCACGCGCCGGTCGGCGCTGAGGAACGCCCTGTACCCCGTGGGACCGTGGGAGAAAGACAATGGAACTAGATATCGTCGCGTTATCGCGCTTCCAATTCGCGCTGACGGCGCTTTACCACTTCCTGTTCGTGCCCTTGACGCTCGGCCTGTCCGTGCTTTTGGCGATCATGGAAACCGTCTATGTCATGACCGGCCGCCAGATCTGGCGGCAGATGACAAAATTCTGGGGCACGCTGTTCGGCATCAATTTCGTGCTCGGCGTCGCCACCGGCATCGTCATGGAATTCCAGTTCGGCATGAACTGGAGCTACTACAGTTATTATGTCGGCGACATCTTCGGCGCGCCGCTGGCGATCGAGGGCCTGATGGCCTTCTTCCTCGAGGCGACCTTCGTCGGCCTATTCTTTTTCGGCTGGGACAAGCTGTCGAAGGTCGGGCATCTCGTCGCCACCTGGGCGGTGGCGCTCGGATCGAACTTTTCCGCACTCTGGATCCTGATCGCCAATGGCTGGATGCAGAACCCTGTGGGATCGGCGCTCAATCCGCAGACCATGCGCATGGAGATCACAAGCTTCTTCGACGTGGTCTTCAACCCGGTTGCCCAGGCAAAATTCGTCCACACTGTGTCGGCGGGTTATGTCTGCGCCTCGATCTTCGTGCTCGGTGTTTCTGCCTGGTATGTCCTCAAGGGCCGGCATATCGAGCTTGCCAAGCGCTCGATGACGGTCGCCGCCTCCTTCGGCCTCGCCTCGGCTCTATCCGTCGTCGTGCTTGGCGACGAGAGCGGCTATCTCGCCACCGAGAACCAGAAGATGAAGCTCGCCGCGATCGAGGGCATGTGGAAGACGGAACCGGCGCCGGCGGCCTTCACCGCCTTCGGCTTTCCGGACCAGGAGGCGCGCGAAACGCATTTTGCCGTGCATATACCCTGGGTCATGGGCCTGATCGGCACGCGGTCGCTGACCACCGAAATCCCCGGCATCGACAAGCTCGAACAACAGGCCGAAATCAGGATCCGGGACGGCATCAAGGCTTACGACGCGTTGATGCAGATCCGTTCGGCACCGGTACAGGATCAGGTTGCACAGGAAGTGCGCAGCTCCTTCGAGGATCTTGGCCATGATCTCGGCTACGCGCTTCTGCTGAAGCGCTACGTCGACGATCCGCGCCAGGCGAGCGACGAGCAGATCGTTCAGGCGGCGCGTGATACCATCCCACACGTGCCGACGCTCTTCTGGTCGTTCCGCATCATGGTTGGCTTGGGTATCTTCTTTATCCTGCTGACCGCCACCTTTTTCTGGCTGTCGGCGCGCCGCCATCTCGACAAATATCCGTTGCTTCTGAAGATTGCCGTGCTGGCGATCCCCCTGCCCTGGGTCGCCATCGAGCTCGGCTGGGTCGTCGCCGAATTCGGCCGCCAGCCCTGGGTAATCGAAGGCGTTCTGCCGACGGCCGCAGCTGTCTCCAGCCTCGGCGCCGGCACCGTGCTTCTGACCATCATCGGTTTTGCGGCACTCTACACGACGCTGATCGTCATCGAGATGGGCCTGATGATCAAGGCGATCAAGCAAGGACCGGAGCCGGACGACGTGCCGGAAGCAGTTCTGATTTCCGAAACCCTCGTCCCGGCCGCGGAGTGACTGCCATGATCCTTCACGAACTCATCGACTATGAAACCCTGCGTCTCATCTGGTGGCTGCTGCTCGGCGTCCTACTGATCGCTTTTGCGACGACCGGCGGCTTCGATCTCGGCGTCGGCACGCTTCTGCCTTTCGTTGCCCGGACCGATACGGAACGGCGCGTGGCGATCAACACCATCGGCGCCACCTGGGAGGGCAACCAGGTCTGGCTGATCCTCGGCGGCGGCGCCATCTTCGCCGCCTGGCCGCCGCTTTACGCTGTCTCCTTCTCGGGCTTCTATCTGGCGATGTTTGCGATCCTCTTCGCGCTCATCCTGCGTCCGGTCGGTTTCAAATATCGCTCGAAGCGGGAAAGCGCCCGCTGGCGCAATGGCTGGGACTGGGCGCTCTTCATCGGCGGTTTCGTGCCGTCGCTGATCTTCGGCGTTGCCGTTGGCAATGTGCTGCAGGGCGTGCCCTTCCGCTTCGCCGACGATATGCGGATCTTCTACGAAGGTTCGTTCTTCGCCCTGCTCAACCCCTATGCGCTGCTCTGCGGCCTGCTTTCCCTAGCCATGCTGACAATGCATGGTGCGGCATGGCTGGTGTTGAAGTCGAGTGGCCCGGTCGCCGAGCGTGCCAGAAGCTATGGCAGCGTCGCCGCCCTTGCCGTTATTCTGCTTTTCGCACTCGGCGGTCTCTTCCTGTGGATCAGCGTCGGTGGCTATCGCATCACCAGCGATATCAGCCCGACCGGCCCCTCCAATCCGCTGCTGAAGACCGTGGCGCTGGAGAAAGGCGCGTGGCTTACCAACTACACCGCCCATTCTTGGATGATCATCGCGCCCGTCCTCGGCTTCGTCGGCGCGGCACTGGCCTTCATTGCCATGCGGGCGAGGCGCGAGATCATGACACTGCTCTTCAGCAAACTCGCGATCTTCGGGATCATCTCGACGGTCGGCCTCTCGATGTTCCCGTTCATCCTGCCCTCCTCGCTTGATCCGCGATCGAGCCTGACGGTCTGGGATGCATCCTCCAGCCATATGACACTGTTCATCATGCTAGTCGTGACGGTGATCTTCCTGCCGATCATCTTCGCCTACACGGCCTGGGTCTACAAGGTTCTGTGGGGCAAGGTCGATGAGAAGTCGATCACCGATAAAAATAGCCACGCTTACTGAGGGAGACGAAACGATGTGGTATTTCGCATGGATCCTCGGCCTGCCGCTGGCCGCCGCCTTCGCCGTCCTCAACGCCATGTGGTATGAGCTGATGGACGACGCAGCCAAAAAGAAGGCTTCCGAGCCGCGTAAGTGAAATGCAAGGGCGCGGTTCAAACCGCGCCCTTTACTTAAATGTGGAATCGGCGGAATGGGCGGCATCGTCCTTTCCAGAGCATGATGCCGCTAAAGCTGATCGCGGCGTCGTAAGGCCAAGGGAATTGACTTCGCCTGGGTTTGGGTTACCGTGTAATTCACTGTATTACGGAGCGATAACAATGCTGAACAGTGAAAAATCTCAAGTTTCTCTGAGACTGCCCACGTCGCTGGTTTCGGAGTTTGATCGTATCGCCGCAATTCTTGAACGTGATCGTACCTGGGTAATGCAGAAGGCGCTTAGTCAATACCTTGCAACTGAAGGGGCCGAAATCCTAGCAGATGCGCAAGGCCTCGACGAACTGGATCGCGGGGATAGCGTCGATCTGGAGGATGTGCTCGAGAAGGCTCGGGCAATCGTCAATGCCGCCGAATATCGACGCCGTACGCGGGTGGATTGATGCCTCCCGTTCGCCTTTCCAAAAGTGCAGAACGCTGGTTCTTGAGCAAGATCGCCGAACTCGCAGAGGTTAACCCAGCCGCCGCAAGGAAACTCGTTGAACGCCTGGAAAGGCAAAGAGACCTTCTTTCATCGTTTCCCCAAATGACCGAAAGGGGGATACTGGAAGGAACTCGCAAAGTGAGTATGCCTCCCCTCGTGCTCACAATTCGCTCACGAGGCGGCATTGTTGAGATTGCGGCAATCAGGGATGCACGGCAGAAGGATGCATACGCTCCAGTCGAGATGCTGTCCGTAGACGACCATGATGAAGAAGACAAAGAGAAGACCGTATGACGGTGGCGCAACGCTCGGCGCGTCGCCTTACGCCCATTTTGTAGGTAAATGGCTGCGGTTCAAGCCGCAGCCATTTCTCCACTGCTTCAGCCTTCCAGCCACTTCACCTGCTCGGGCGTCAGCTTGATGTCGAGCGCCGAGAGGCTGTCTTCCAATTCGCCGACGGTGCGCGGCCCGATCAGCGGAATGACCGGGAAAGGCTGGGCGATCACATAGGCGAGCGCGATGTGGATCGGATTGCGGCCGAGCTTGTTGGCAAGCTCGATAGCACGGTCGCGGCGTCCGAAGTTGCGCTCGGAATACCAGACCCGCACGATCTCCTCATCGTCTCGCTTGTCGCGGCCGGCGCGGTCGGTAAAGAAGCCGCGGCCCTGGCTCGACCAGGCAAAGTTCGGGATCTGCTTCTCGTTCAGCCATTTCTTCCAGTCGTCGTCGGAGGCGGCAACGCAGCCGGCCCAGATCGGATCGAGCATCTCGGCAAGCGAGAAGTTGTTGGAAAGTGCTGCCGGCGCCGTCTTGCCGGTCTTTTCGGCATAGGCGATCGCCTCGTCGAAGCGCGCCCGCGTCCAGTTCGAGCCGCCGAATATGCCGCGGATGCGTCCGCGCTTGACCTCGGCATCCATGGCATCGACGAACTCGCCGACCGGCACGTCGGTATTGTCGCGATGCATGAAATAGATGTCGACATAGTCGGTCTTCAGCCGGGCAAGCGACTGGTCGAGCTGCTTTGCGATCATGTCAGGATAGCAGAGCGGCGAGTGGGCGCCCTTGCCGATCAGCACGATCTCCTCGCGCGGCACCTTGCGGCTCGTGTGCCAGTCGCCGAAGATCGCTTCCGTTTTGCCGCCGCCGTAGACATAGGCCGTGTCGAAGGCGTTGCCGCCGGCCTCATAGAAGGCGTCGAGCGTCAGCGAGGCGGAGGCAAAATTCGGGAAGAACTCGAAGCCGAGTGTCACCACCGAGGCCGGCTTGGAAATGCCGGGAATCTGACGCTGCGGAACGCTGTTCCCGCGCGCGACCGTGCCGCCGGCAATGTTTGCTGTGCGTTTGCTGGCTTTTTCTACGCCGTATTCAAGACCCACCGACGCGCGCCACTGGTCGAGTACACGCAGGTTTCCGATCGAATCCGCCCAGCTCATGCCGGGAGAGCTGAATTCGGTCTTGCCGGCGTGGATGGCATCACCCGCCGCGTCCGCCTCGAAGGAATAGAGCCAGCGATCTTCCTTGACCTCGACGGTTTCTCGGCTGCCGCCCTTGAAGATCTCGATCTTGCCGACGCCGCCCTTGTGGCCGGAGGCGAACCAGAAGTCCTGGACCTCGATCCGGCCCTCGGAGCCGATGATGCGCAGCACATTGTCCTGCTGCGCCATGATCGAGCAGGAGACTTCGGCGATGATCTCGTTCGGGAACTTGAGCACGGCAGATGCCCATTCATCGACGCCGCTCTCTCCGAGATGGGCGACGCCCGAGACCTTCTCCGGTTCGAGGAAGGTCTTGCCCTCCGCAGCGCCTGATATCAGTCTGGCCATCGAGACCGGATAACCGCCGACATCGAGAATGCCGCCGCCGGCGGTGTCGTTGGCGAAAAGCCGGTGTTCGGGCTTATAGCTGCCCATGTTGAAGCCGAAGCTCGAGCGGATGATGCGAACGGTGCCGATGACGCCGCTTTTGACGAGCTCGACCAGCTTCTCCGTCTGCGGATGCACGCGGTACATGAAGGCCTCGCCGGCAAAGACCCCGGCTTTTTTCGCCTCGTAGTAAACCGCCTCGGCATCGTAGGCCGAGAGCGCGATCGGCTTTTCCACCAGGATGTGTTTGCCGGCGCGTGCCGCCTTGATCGCCCATTCGGCGTGGCCGGTGTGAGGGACGGCGATATAGATCGCATCGACCTCCTTGTCGGAGAGCAGCGCCTCGTAACCATCGACGATGCGGGCGCCGGGGAAACCTTCGGCAAGGCCCGGCTTTGCCGGATTGCGGGTGGCGACCGCCACCAGTCTGCCGGTGCGCGAATGGGCGACGCCGTCTGCAAAGGTGCGGGCGATGGTGCCGGGGCCGATGATGCCCCAGCGGATCGGTTGATCTGAAGTCATGGAAAATCCTCTTTCGTCTTTCTGTCCTGGGATTTGGTTCAGCGAAGCCGCTTGCCGGCGCCGTCGAAAAGGAATGAGCGGTTGGCGGGAAGGCCGACTGTCAGCGTGTCGCGATTGCCGGCGACGCGCGATTCCGGCCGCTCGATGATCAGTTGCTCGGGGCCTATGGTGGCGTAGATGTAACTGGTATTGCCGAGGTGTTCGGCGACGTCGATGGTGACGGTGAGGTCGGCATCGCCCGTGCCCGCATCGACGAAATGTTCGGGACGGATGCCGAGCGTCACTTTAGCGCCGGCTTCGATGGGATCGGCGACCGGCAGCGTCAAGCGGGTATTGGCGTCACTTTCCAGCGCGATCACCGCCCTGCCCGGCTGCGTATCAACCACCACGGCCTTGAGGAAATTCATCTTCGGCGAGCCGACGAAGCCGGCGACGAACTGGTTTGCCGGATCGTCGTATAGGTCGAGCGGTGCGCCGATCTGCTCGATATTGCCGGCGCGCAGCACGACGATCCTGTCGGCGAGCGTCATCGCTTCCGTCTGGTCGTGGGTGACGTAGATCATCGTCGTGCCGAGCTTCTTGTGCAGTCTTGATATTTCGACGCGCATCTGCACGCGCAGTTCCGCATCGAGGTTCGACAAGGGTTCGTCGAACAGGAAGACCTGTGGTTCACGGACGATGGCGCGGCCGATCGCGACACGCTGGCGCTGACCGCCGGAAAGCTGCTTCGGCCGGCGCTTCATCAACTCGGTGATCTGCAGGATCTCGGCGACATGGCGCACGCGCCGCTCGGTGTCGGCCTTCGGATTGCCATTCATGCGCAGGCCGAAGCTCAAATTTTCCTCGACGGTCAGGTGCGGATAGAGCGCATAGGACTGGAAGACCATGGCGATGCCGCGATCGGCCGGTTCGACGTCGTTGACGACCCTGCCGCCAATCTGAAGCTCGCCTGATGTAATGTCCTCGAGGCCGGCGATCATCCTGAGCAGCGTGGACTTGCCGCAGCCGGAGGGGCCGACGAAGACAACGAATTCGCCGTCCTTAACCTCCAGATTGGCGCCGTGGATGATCTCAAAGCCGCCGAAGCGCTTGACGATGTTGCTGAGTGAAAGCTCTGCCATGCAGCCTCCCGATTATTTAATTGCGCCGGCCGCGATGCCGGCGATGAAATGGCGCTGAAGAGCCACGAAGATGACGAGGATCGGCGCCGTCAGCAGCACCGCGCCGGCCATGATGCCGCCCCAGGAGACCTTGGTGAGGCCGATCAGCGTTCCCAATGCCACAGGCGCCGTCATCATCCCCGGTCTGGAATTGATCAGCAGCGGCCAGAGGTAATTGTTCCACGAGTGCAGGAAGAGAATGATCGCCAATGCCGCCATGGTCGGGCGCGCCAGCGGCAAGGCGATGCGCAGGAAGATCTGCCATTCCTTGACGCCCTCGACCCGGGCCGCATCGAAGAGCTCGCCCGGCATCATCGAGAAGGACTGCCGCATGAACAGCACGCCGAGCGAATTGAACAGCGGCGGCACGATCAGAGCCACCCAGGTGTTTGCCAGCTTGAACTCGCGCGCCACCATGATGAATTGCGGGATGACGACCACGGAGAAGGGAAGCGTGATCGTGCCGAGGATGATGGCGATGACGACGGAGCGGCCGACGAAACGGTAACGTGCCAGTGCCCAGCCGGCCATCGAAGTCAGCAGCACCGAGAGCACTGTATAGATCAGCGCCACGCCGATGGAGATCACCATTGCCCCGATGAAATCGGTATCGGCCTGCAGGTTTTTGAAATTCTCGACGAAGTTGGTCGATGGCCAGAGCACGATGTCAGGGCTGAAGATGCCGTTGTCGGGCATGGTCGAGAAGACGAACATCATCCAGAGCGGAAACAACCAGATGAGAGCAAGGGGCGCCAGTGCAGCATGCAACGCGATCTGGCGCAGCAGAAGCGATTGGGATTTGGATTTCATTTCGGATCCCTCCCGACCCAGAGATTGAGAAGCGAAATCGTCACAGCAAGGGCAGCCATCGTATAGGCGATCGCCGAGGCATAGCCGAAGTTCAGCGAGGTGAAGCCCTGGCGATAAAGCAGCAGGCCGAGCGTCTCGGTGCCGCCGCCGGGACCGCCGCGATTGGTGATGAGGAAGGGCTCGGTGAAAAGCTGCATAGTCCCGATCACCGAGAGCACCACGCAGAAGAGGATGATCGGTTTCAGAAGCGGCAGGGTGATGTGGAAGAACTGCTGGACCTTGCTTACCCGGTCGAGCGTCGCCGCCTCGTAGACATCATCGGGAATCGACTGCAGGCCGGCGAGGATGATGATGGCGTTGTAGCCTGCCCAGCGCCATGTGACGGCGAGGATGATCAGCGCCATGGCGGCATTGGCATTGTCGAACCAGGAGACCGGGCTGAGACCGACGGCCGAGATCAGCTTGTTGATGATGCCGAAATCGAGGCTGAACATCAGCCGGAAGACGGCAGCATAGGCGACCTCGCCGACGACGACAGGCGCAAAGAAGGCGAAGCGGAAGAGCGGCCGCGCTTTCAGCAGCGGCGAATTGAGCATGACGGCCATGACGGTCGCAAGCGCGATCATGACGGGCACCTGGATCACCAGGATGATCAGCGTGTTGTAGAGGGCATTGTAGAAGGCCGGGTCGTAGAAGAGCCGGCCCCAATTGGCCTGGAAACTATATTTCCACGGGTTGATGCGGGTGTTCTGAAAGGAAATCAGGAACGAATTGATGATCGGCCAGACCCAGAAGGTGGCAAAGACCAGCAGATAAGGGGCGAGGAACGCATAGGCGCTCCGGGTTCTGAACGGCATCGAGCCTCCTCCTCACAAAACCAACGAATGACTAGCCGCCTTGCGGCGGACGGAAAGCCGGGCGCGTCAAGCGCCCGGCTTCGTCATTCACTGCGCGATCGGAAGGCCGGTCGCCGAAGCGATCTGGTTGGCGGCATCGTCGAGAGCCGCCTTCGCATCGGGATAGCCGCCGGAGAAGAACTTCGTCTGCGTCGCCTTGAAGATGGCTTCGGCATCGCTCTGGAAGGCGGTGCCGCGGCTCGGCACGATCTTCGGCAGCGTCGCAAGGATATCGGCCCAGACCTTCTGACCGCCCCAATAGGGCTGCGCTTCGTTGACGAAGGGATCCTGAACGGCCGAGAGCAACGATGGCACCAGACCGAATTCCTTCAGCATGGTCACCTGACCCTCATTCGTGCCGAGGGCGTAGTTGACGAATTTCCAGGCCGCTTCCTTGTTTGCGGAGGTTGCCGAAATAGCGAGCGACGAACCGCCGAGATTGGCGGCATGCGGGCCATCGGCCGTCAGGCTCGGCATCTTGTAGACGCCCCATTTGCCCTTGAGATCGGGCGAGGTCGAGCGGACGGTGCCCTCATACCAACCGCCATACAGCTGGCTCGCGGCCTTGCCGGCGGTGTTGGCCTGGATCTTTTCGTCCCAATTGGCCGCCGTCAGCGTGCCGGCATCCTTCATTTCCTTCACCTTTTGCAGCGAGGAGACGCAGGCCGGCTGGTTGATGGTGATGGACTGGCCGTCGGCCGAGTAATAGCCGCAGCCCTGTTCGTTGGCGATCATGCGAAACCATTCGCTGTCGCCATTGAAGTCCGCCTGCGCCATGACGACGCCGGGATTGGCGGCGGAAATCTTCTTGCCGGCGGCAATAAAGTCGTCCCAGGTGCCGATCGTGCTTGGATCGACGCCAGCCTTTTCGTAGAGATCGCGGCGATAGAAGACGGCGACAGGGCCAGAATCCCACGGCATGGCATAGGCGACGTCGCCGACCTCAAGCTCGGTGCGCTTGAATTCGGGGAACTTCGCCTGGATCTCGGCCGTGTAACCGAGCTCCTTCAGATTGGCGAAGCAATCCGGGAAACGGCTCCAGAAGATTTCAGCCTCGAAATTCTCGATGCTGACGATATCGGGCAAACCGTCGCCGCCGGCAGCGCAGGCAGCGAGCGTCTTGTCGAAGACCTGGCTGTTGCCAAGATCCTCGACGGTGATCTTGATATCGGGAAACTGTTTGTTGAAGCCTGGAAGCGTGGACTTCAATGCCGACGCGGCGACATTCCAGCTCCAGATGGTCAGATTGGCCGACTGCGCGTATGCGGAGCCGGAAGCAAGCACTGCGACAGCTGCGGTCGCAGCGAGAAGTTTGAAGCGCATTGAAAATCCTCCCTTTTCAATTGCCGATCTTTCACGAACGCGGTTAGACTATCTGTAAGGGAGCGGGTGTCTCCTAAAAAGGGAACATGAATTTGGCGGAAAGTAAGGTCGGCACACGTGCAATCTATCAGCCCGGCGCGAGCAGCATCGAGGGTTTGCCGACAGCGCTGCAGATGTTTCATGCCCATCCGCCTGTTATGGCCATGCCGCACTGGCACGCGCAGGTCGAGGTCAACTACGTGATGCGCGGCACCGTGCACTACCGGATGAGCGATCACGAATTCCGGCTGAGCGCTGGCGAAATGTGCCTCTTCTGGGGTGGTCAGCCGCATCAGATGGACGAATCCTCGGATGATTCGCTCTATGCCGGCGCCCATCTGCCGCTCGTCTATTTCTTCCGGCTGCGCCTGCCGATCAGCGTTTCCAGCCGGCTTATGAAGGGTGAGACGCTGCTGACCTCGGCAACGGATGCCGCCGACAGCGAGAACTTCACCCGCTGGTTCCACTATGCCAACTCAGGCGATCCCGCCAAAGCTCAGCACGCCGTCGACGAGCTGCTGCTGCGCATCGAACGGATCGCGCTCGAACCTTATTCGATGACGTCGCAGGCCGTCATCAGTCTCGACGGCGATCATCCACACCCGCATTCCTCGCGCAGTGTCGCGCGCATGTGCGATTTCATCGCCGCAAATTTCCTGCACGACATCGATTCGGTCGATATCGCCCGCGCCGCCGACCTGCACCCGAAATATGCGATGAACCTGTTCAAGCGATCGACCGGCATGACGCTCAGCAAATATGTGACGCTGCTGCGGCTGTCGCGCGCCCAGGCGATGCTGATGAGCGAGGGCGCCAACGTGCTGCAGGTGGCGATGGACAGCGGCTTCGGCTCGATCAGCGCCTTCAACAAATCCTTCCGCCACATCGCCGGCATGTCGCCGTCGGACTTCCGCCGCGATATCCGGCTGGTGACGACGGTCCCGGCCGGCGCTTTCCGGAACTAGGTCAGGGCCAGCCGCAATTCGGCGTTATGTTCGTTCGCGATCTTGTTTTCACTGGGCAAAAAATAACCAACGCCTAAGGTGTCGGCAGAACACGCACATTTTCTGTGCAAGTGCATGCACTATTGCATTTTCCGGGGAATTGACGCCATCGCACTCTCAATAAAATCAATGGTATATAATTTGGCACACACTTTGCTTCGATAGTTGCAGAGTTGGTGGCTAGGGTTCCGGCGTCGCAAGACGCGCTGGTCCGAGAGCTGCCACCGGCGAGGGAGACATCCCGCCGGGTGCACGGCGGGACAAAAGCCCGGGAGACCTCGTAAGCCAAGGGATTGGCGGCACGATGGTCATTGCCGATCCCTTTTGAAGAAAAGCAAAAGGGGAATTTCAATGCAGACTTTTTCGAAGATACTATCGATTACCGCACTGTCGGCGTCCCTGGCGCTAGGACTCGGCTCCATCGCCAAGGCCGAACAGAAGACCGACTTCAAGGTCGCCTGGTCGATCTATGTCGGCTGGATGCCCTGGGGCTACGCGGCCGATCACGGTATCGTCAAGAAATGGGCCGACAAATACGGCATCAAGATCGAGGTCACCCAGTTCAACGACTACGTCGAATCGATGAACCAGTACACGGCCGGCGCCTTCGACGCCGTGACGCTCACCAATATGGACGGCCTGTCGATCCCGGCCGCCGGCGGCGTCGATACGACAGCCGTCATCGTCGGCGACTTCTCGAACGGCAATGATGCGGTCATCCTGAAGGACAAGGCGAGTCTTGCCGACATCAAGGGCCAGAACGTCAATCTCGCTGAATTTTCCGTCTCACATTATCTGCTGGCCCGCGCACTCGAAAGCATCAAGCTGACCGAGCGCGACGTCAAGGTGGTCAACACCTCCGACGCCGATATGGTCGCCGCCTACAAGACGGCTGACGTGACCGCGGTCGTCACCTGGAACCCGCTGGTCTCGACCATCCTCGAAGATCCCACGGCCAAGAAGGTCTTCGACAGCTCGCAGGTGCCGGGCGAGATCATTGACCTGATGGTCGCCAATACAGGCGTGCTGAAGGACAATCCGAATTTCGGCAAGGCGCTCGCTGGCATCTGGTATGAAACCGCAGCACTGCTGACTGCCGACAGTGCCGACGGCAAGGCTGCGCGCGAGGCGATGGGCCAGGCATCGGGCACCGATCTCAAGGGCTTTGAATCCCAGCTTGTCGCCACCAAGCTGTTTGCCAAGCCGGCCGATGCCGTTGCCTTCACGGCCTCGGGCAACCTGCCGAAGACAATGGATCTTGTCCGCAACTTCCTGTTCGAAAGAGGCCTGCTCGGCAATGGTGCGCCGTCGGCCGACGTCATCGGCATCGAAATGCCCGATGGCAAGATCCTTGGCGATAGCGGCAACGTCAAGCTGCGCTTCACCGAGACCTACATGAAGGCGGCCGCCGACGGTTCGCTCTGAGCGATGTCAAAGCAGCGGTGCGGCGTTGACCGCACCGCCCACCCTTCATCAGCGGAGCTTTCCTCATGCGCTGGATCAACACGAGGCCGAGCCGGGGCGCGCAGCTTGCCTTGACGCTGCTGCCCTTCGTGCTGCTTATCGTTGCCTACACGGCCGGCTCGGCCGCACGGCTGGCGGAAAACGCCAACGACAAACTGCTGCCCGGTCTTGCCGGTTTTGCCGATGCGATCGACCGCTTTGCCTTCATCGCCGATCCGCGCACCGGACAATATCTGCTCTGGTCCGATACCGGGGCGAGCCTGATCCGGCTGTTCGCCGGCCTCGGCATCTCCACAGTCACGGCGCTCGTCATCGGCATGCTGATTGGCATGCTGCCGTATCTCCGAGCCCTGCTCTCTCCCTTCGTTGCCGTTATCTCGATGGTGCCGCCGCTGGCGCTGCTGCCGATCCTCTTCATCGCCATGGGGCTTGGCGAAGCCTCCAAGATCGCTCTCATCGTCATCGGCGTTGCGCCGACGATGATCCGTGATCTTGCGCTGAAGGCGCTGGAACTGCCGCGCGAACAGATCGTCAAGGCCGAAACGCTCGGCGGCTCCTCCTGGCAGATCGGCCTTCGTGTGGTGCTGCCGCAGATCCTGCCGCGGCTGATCACCTGCCTCAGGCTTCAACTCGGTCCTGCCTGGCTGTTCCTGATCGCGGCCGAAGCGATTTCGTCGGATTCCGGCCTCGGCTACCGCATCTTCCTCGTCCGCCGTTATCTCTCGATGGACGTCATCTTTCCCTATGTCGTCTGGATCACGCTGCTCGCCGTGGTCATGAATTATATCCTTGATCGCATCCGCATTGCTGTCTTCCCCTGGTCTGAGCTGGAGAAGCAGGCATGAGCGAGTTGGTGATCGAAAAGGTCTGGAAAGAGTATGGTGACCAGATCGTGCTCGAGGATGTGTCGCTGACCGTCGCCTCGCGCGCCTTCGTCGCTCTTGTCGGCCCGTCCGGCTGCGGCAAGTCGACGTTCCTGCGCATGCTGCTCGGCCAAGAGCGGCCGACGCGAGGGACGATCCTGCTCGACGGGCAAGCGCTGCCGCAGGAGCCAGGGTCGGATCGCGGCGTCGTCTTCCAGCGCTATTCCGTCTTCCCGCATCTGACCGTCGTCGGAAACGTGCTGCTCGGGCGGGAACTCTCGGCGTCCCGCTACAAGGCCAAGCTTTTCGGCGCCGCCCGCCGCGACGCCGTCGACGAAGCCCGGCGGCTGATCGGCGAGGTCGGCCTTTCCGGCGCCGAGGGCAAATATCCGGCGCAACTATCAGGCGGCATGCAGCAGCGCCTGGCGCTGGCGCAGGCGCTGATCATGAAACCGAAGGTGCTGCTGCTCGACGAGCCCTTCGGCGCGCTCGATCCCGGCATTCGTGCGGAGATCCACACATTGATGAAACGCCTCTGGCACGAAACGCAGATGACCGTCGTCATGGTGACCCACGACATGCGCGAAGCCTTCACCCTGGCGACGCGCGTCGTCGCCTTCGAGCGCAAGCGTGATCGCCCGGAGGAAAAGGAGCGCTACGGCGCGACGATCACCAAGGATATTTCGATCTGGCCGCCCAGGCTCGCCGGCGCGCCCTCCATCTTCAGCCCCGACCGGGACGGCCCGGTCATTTCTCTGGGCCTTCGCCGGGACGACCCGGCTTCCAGTCCGCCAGGAGAAAAACCATGATGCATGTCAGACGTTCGCCCGAGGAGATCGCCGCCAACCGGCAGCGTTACGAGGAACATCAGAAAAAGGGGCTGGAATTTGCCCCGAAGGCCCTGCCGGCGCCGAGCCCCCTGCCCGCCCCCGCCATCGATGCTGCCGCGATCATCCATCAGGAAATCATCCCCGGCGGCTGGTACTGGTCGACCGCGCTGAAGCGCGGCGAAGCTCTCCGCATCGATCAGGGCGAAGGCGGATCGACCGTGGCGCTCGTCGCCTGGAACGCCACTGACACCAGCGAACGACTCAATCTCGTCGATACGGTCAAGGTTCAGTGGACGACCGCCCTCGGCAAGGGCCGCGTCATCTTCTCGGATATGGGCCGGGTGATGTTTTCGCTGATCGAGGATAGTTCCGGCGCTCATGACTGCCTGATGGGTGGTTCGACGGCAGCTTCGAACGCCGCAAAATATCCTGACGCCAAGACCCGCAACACCCGAGACAATCTCGTGCTCGTCGCCGGCAAGCTTGGTCTCATCAGGCGCGACATCCCGGCGATTCTCAATCTCTTCGCCCCGGTCCGAGTCGACGATGACGGCGGCTTCCACTGGCGCGGCAAGCTCTCCAACAGCGGCGATTATGCCGAGTTGCGCGCCGAGATGGACATGATCGTCGGCTTCTCGAATTGCCCGCATCCGCTCGATCCCGATCCGGTCTACGCGCCGAAGCCCGTCATCGTCACGCGCTTTCGCGCAGCCGCGCCCGCAGTCGACGATCTCTCTCGCACCGCGACCGCCGAAGCCCTTCGCGGCTTCGAGAATAACGCCGCGATGCTGGCCTGAGGGAAGATACGATGACCGATTTCATCAAGACTTCAGCTTCGCGCAGCCTCGAAAATGCCGTGCAGGATCATTTCATCGCGGCCGAAGCGCCATGGTCAGGCATCGTGCGCAAGGGCCAGACGATCCGCATCGAGGATAGTTACGGCCAGCAGGCGATCGACACGCTGTTTTATCGAGCCGACGACTTTGCCGAGCGTTATTCCAACCAGGATACGATGCGGGCGCAGAGTGGCGCCTATATCGGCACCGGCACGAAGATCATCTCGAACGAAGGCAACGTCATGCTTGTCATGACGGCCGACAGCTGCGGCCGCCACGATACATCGGCTGGCGCCTGCTCCTGCGAGAGCAACACGGTGCGCTTTGGCCACGGCACGAAATACCTGCATGCCTGCCGCGACAATTTCGTGCTCGAGGTGACAAAACACGGCATGAGCAAGCGCGACATCGTGCCGAACATCAATTTCTTCATGAACGTGCCGATCAAGCCGAACGGCGAGATGACCATTGTCGACGGCATTTCCGCGCCCGGCGACTACGTCGAACTGGTGGCGGAGATGGACGTGCTCTGCGTCATCTCCAACTGCCCGCAGATCAACAATCCCTGCAACGGCTTCGATCCGACGCCGATCCGGGTGCTGATCTGGGACGGCGAGGGCTGATCGATGTTCACCAAGGTCCTTATCGCCAATCGCGGCGAAATCGCCGTCCGCGTTATCCGCACATTGAAGCGGATGGGCATCGCCTCGGTCGCCGTCTACTCCGATGCCGATCGCTTCTCGATGCCGGCGCTGACCGCCGACGAGGCCGTCCGCCTCGGTCCGGCGCCCGCTGCCGAAAGCTATCTTGACGTAGACGCCGTCATCGCCGCCTGCAAGGCAACGGGCGCTGAGGCCGTGCATCCGGGCTATGGCTTTCTCTCAGAGAATATCGGCTTTGCCGAGCGGCTCGCCGCCGAAGGTATCGCCTTCATCGGCCCGCGGCCGGAGCATCTGTCGGCCTTCGGCCTGAAGCATACGGCGCGCGAATTGGCGAAAGCGAGCGGCGTGCCTCTGCTGCCCGGCACCGATCTCTTGCAGAGCGCCGAAGAGGCGCTTTCGGCTGCCGAGACCGTCGGCTATCCCGTCATGCTCAAAAGCACGGCCGGCGGCGGCGGCATCGGCATGCAGCTCTGCGCCGATGCGGCAAGCCTCAAGGCCTCTTTCGAAAGCGTGCAGCGGACAGCCCGCGCCAGCTTCGGCGATGCGCGCGTCTATATCGAGCGTTTCGTAGCCGAAGCGCGCCATGTCGAGGTGCAGATCTTCGGTGATGGCAAGAGCCGCGTGATCGCGCTCGGCGAACGCGACTGCTCGCTGCAGCGGCGGAACCAGAAGGTGGTCGAGGAGACGCCTGCGCCTGGCCTTTCCGCGGAAACGCGGGCGCGGCTGCACAAGGCGGCAGTCGATTTGGGGGCTTCGGTCTCCTATGAATCGGCCGGAACCGTCGAATTCATCTATGATCCCCAGCGCGAGGAATTCTATTTCCTCGAGGTCAATACCCGCCTGCAGGTCGAGCACCCGGTGACGGAGGCCGTCTTCGGCATTGACCTCGTTGAATGGATGATCCGGCAAGCGGCGGGCGAGGACGTGCTCTTGAGTGCGAATGCCTTGACGCCGAGGGGTGCGGCGATCGAGATGCGTATCTACGCCGAGATGCCGCATGCCGATTTCCGCCCGAGTGCCGGCTTGCTGACCGAAGTCGTCTTCCCTGATAATGCTCGCGTCGACGGCTGGATCGAGACGGGTACCGAAGTCACGCCCTTCTATGATCCGATGCTTGCCAAGCTGATCGTGGCTGCGGAAGACCGGCCGGCGGCGATCGAGAAGCTGAAGGCAGCACTCGCCGAAACGTCGATATCAGGCATCGAGACCAATCTCGATTATTTGAGAACGATCGCCGCCTCCGAACTGCTTGCAAGCGCCAAGGTGGCGACGACGGCGTTGCGCGACTTCGCCTTCGTTCCCGACGTCGTCGAGGTGCTTGCGCCCGGGGCGCAATCGAGCATTCAGGAACTGCCGGGGCGGCTCGGCCTGTGGCATGTCGGCGTGCCGCCGAGCGGGCCGATGGACGAACGCTCCTTCCGCCACGCCAACCGGCTGGTCGGCAATGCCGATGTAACGGCAGCACTCGAACTGACGGTTTCCGGCCCGACGTTGCGGTTTTATGTCGACCAGACGATCGCGCTTGCCGGCGCGCGGATGCCAATGACATGCGACGGCGCAAGATTGCCGCATGACACGCCGGTATTGATCCGGGCCGGCCAGGTCCTGTCGATCGGTTCGATCGAAGGACCGGGGCAACGCGCTTACCTTGCCGTTACCGGCGGTTTTGCCGCGCCCGTCGTGCTCGGCTCGCGCGCGACCTTCGGCCTTGGCCAGTTCGGCGGCAACGCCACCGGCACGCTGAAGACAGGGCATGTGCTGCATTTTGCCCGCCAAGTGCCGGCCGAACCGGCAACGTCTGCGACGGAGCCCGCCGCCTTGACGCGCGAATGGGACGTCGGCGTCGTTTACGGCCCGCACGGCGCACCTGATTTCTTTCAGGATGGGGATATCGACACGCTGTTTTCGACGGCTTACGAGGTGCACTTCAACAGCGCCCGCACCGGTGTGCGGCTGGTCGGCCCGGCCCCGCAATGGGCGCGCAGCGACGGCGGCGAGGCGGGGCTGCACCCCTCCAACCTGCACGACAATGCCTATGCGATCGGGGCGATCGATTTCACCGGCGATATGCCGATCATTCTCGGCCCCGACGGTCCAAGCCTTGGCGGCTTCGTCTGCCCGGCGGTAATTGCTCGCGACGAGCAGTGGAAGATGGGCCAGTTCAAGCCCGGCGACCGCATCCGTTTTCATGCAGTAGTGCGGCCGGAAGACCCGATCGCCGGCCCGGCAGTGCGGCGGGTCGCGGAAGAAACAGGTTCGCCGATCCTCGGCATCTGCGAGGATGGCCCGGTTTCCGTCGTTTATCGCCGCCAGGGCGACGACAATCTGCTTGTCGAATATGGGCCGATGACGCTCGATATCGCGCTTCGGCTGCGGGTGCACCTGCTGATGCAGGCGGTTGTGGAGGCCCGCCTCCCCGGCGTCGTCGACCTCACCCCCGGTATCCGGTCGCTGCAGATCCATTATGACGGCAGGCAGCTGACGCGCCGGCGCCTGCTTGGGCTGCTCTCCGAGATCGAGGCGACCCTTCCGGCAGCCCAGGAGGTCACGGTGCCGAGCCGCATCGTGCATCTGCCGCTCTCCTGGAACGATCCGGATGCGGAACTTGCGATGCGCAAATATCAGGAGCTCGTGCGCCCGAATGCGCCCTGGTGCCCATCGAATATCGAGTTCATCCGCCGCATCAACGGCCTTCCTGACGAACAGGCCGTCCGCGATATCGTCTTTGATGCAAGCTATCTGGTGCTCGGTCTCGGCGACGTCTATCTCGGCGCGCCGGTTGCGACCCCTGTTGATCCGCGCCATCGCCTCGTGACGACGAAGTATAATCCCGCCCGCACCTGGACGCCTGAGAACGCCGTCGGCATCGGCGGCGCCTATATGTGCATCTACGGCATGGAAGGACCGGGCGGCTACCAGCTCTTCGGCCGCACAATCCAGGTCTGGAACACATGGCGGGAGACACCGGCCTTTGCCAGGGGCAAACCCTGGCTGCTGAACTTCTTCGACCAGATCCGTTTCTTCCCTGTTAGTAACCAGGAATTGACGGAGGCGCGCGCCGCCTTCCCGCATGGCGGCTATCCGATCCGGATCGAGGAAACGGAATTCTCCTATGCCGCCTATCAGAGAGAATTGCAGGCGAACGCAGCGTCGATCGGCCGCTTCAAGGCAAGCCAGCAGGCCGCCTTCGATGCCGAACGCCAGCGCTGGAAGGAAGCCGGGCTCGACAGCTTCGTCACCGACGAAGGCACGGGCGAAAGTCCGGATGGGGATATTCCCGACGGCTGCTTCGGTGTTGCCAGCGCCGTGCCCGGCAATATCTGGAAATTGCTGGTCGGGCCGGGTGCGTCGGTTGCGGCCGGCGATACACTCGCCATCATCGAATCGATGAAAATGGAAATCAACGTCACCGCCCATGCGGCAGGCCGCGTCCGCGACCTGCGTGCCGGGCCGGGAAGAAACGTCAAAGCCGGCGATATCATCGTCGTTCTGGAGGAATGCTGACATGCTGCCGACCATCCTCGATCTCTCAAGCCTTCGCGCCGCCTACCAGTCCGGCCTGACGCCGCTCGACGCCATCGAAGAGGTGATCGCGCGGCGTGCCGCCTCGAAAGATCCGGCAATCTTCATCACGCCGGTGCCGGATGAGGAATTACGCGCTGCCGCAAACGCGCTGATGGCACGCGCGCCTGAGGCAAACAGCCTGCCGCTCTGGGGCGTTCCCTTTGCTGTGAAAGACAATATCGATGCCGCCGGCCTGCCGACGACCGCCGCCTGCCCGGCCTATGCGTATCGGCCGGAAGAGGACTCCACCGTCGTTGCCCGGTTGAAGGCAGCCGGCGCCATCATCATCGGCAAGACCAATCTCGACCAGTTCGCGACCGGCCTCAACGGCACGCGCTCGCCTTATGGCGCGCCGCGTTCGGTCTTCGATGCAGCCTATATCTCCGGCGGCTCGAGCTCCGGATCGGCGGTCACGGTGGCCTCCGGCCTCGCCGCCTTCGCGCTCGGCACCGATACGGCCGGCTCCGGCCGCGTGCCGGCCGCCTTCAACAATCTGGTCGGCATCAAGCCGACGCCGGGTCTCTTGCCGAATACCGGCGCCATACCGGCCTGCAAGAGCGTCGACTGCATCACGATCTTTACCGCGACCGTCGGCGACGGCGTCGCGATCCGCAAGGTCGCCGAAGGCTTCGATGCCGCCGATCCTTTCTCGCGTCACGCCAAGCCGGCGAACCTGCCGGTATCAGGCTTGCGCATCGGCGTCCTGACCGACGCCGAGCGAGAATTCTTCGGCGACAAGGAGGTGGAGGCGCTCTACGACCAGGCGATCGAACGCGCCAAAGCGCTCGGAGCGACCATCGTGCCTTTCGACTACACACCGTTCCGCGAGGCCGCGGCCCTGCTCTACGACGGGCCGTGGGTTGCTGAGCGCCTGGCCGCGGTCGAGACCTTCCTCGCCACCAACGCCGCCGATTTCGACCCGACGGTCAGAGGGATTATCGAAGGCGCCAAGGGCAAGACCGCGGTCGAGGCCTTTAACGGCCGATACCGGCTGGAGGAGCTGCGCCGCAAGACCGAAGCCGAATGGGAAAAGGCGGACGTGCTTCTGCTGCCGACCGCACCGACCACCTACACGGTCGCCGACATGCTGGCCAATCCCGTCGTGCTCAATGGCCGCCTCGGCCGTTACACCAATTTCGTCAACCTGCTCGATTGCGCGGCGATCGCCGTTCCGGCCGGTTTCGGCAAGGGCGGCTTGCCGGGCGGCGTCACCGTCATCGCGCCTGCCTTCACCGACGATGCGCTGGCACCACTTGCCGATGCGCTGCATCGCGCAGCAGGTTCCGGCATGGGCATCGACCGGCAGGCGGCAATACCGGAAGCGAGCCGCATTGCGCCTGGCGATGACGGTTTCATCGAAATCGCGGTCGTTGGTGCGCATCTGACCGGCATGCCGCTCAATCACGAACTGGCAGGCTCCGACGGGCGTCTGGTCAAGACCTGCCGCACGGCCGGCGATTATCGCCTCTTCGTTCTGCCCAATACCACGCCGCCGAAACCGGGACTGCTGCGCGAACCCGGCCATAAGGGTCAGGGGCTGGAGGTCGAGGTCTGGGCACTGCCGGCCGATGCTTTCGGCAGGTTCGTCCAGAAGATTCCGGCACCCCTCGGCATCGGTAAGCTCACGCTCGAAGACGGTTCCAGCGTCTCCGGCTTCGTCTGCGAGGCCCATGCGGTGAAAGGTGCCGAGGAAATCACCGCACTTGGCGGCTGGCGCAACTATATCAGCGCCAAGTTGGCGAGCTGAGGGGAGCTTTCCATGGCAGCAAAGCTCATCCGGCGCCTGATCGATCTGCTGCGGGACGGTCTGACCGCCCGCAGCGAAGCGATCGGCAGCACCTGCATCAGCCCTGGCGGTTTAGAGAACGTTCGGCAAGCTCGACGATGATGCCGTCGGGATCGCGAACGAAGGCGATCTTGTTCAGCATCTCGGAGTGGACCGCGAAGCGCGGCCGCTCCTTGATCTCGACGCCCGCCTGTTCAAGGCGGGCGAAGGCCTCGTCGACATTGTCGAAATGGAAGGTAAGGTGCCGTACGCCGGCCCTATCGTCAGGCACGTCGACCGCCCTCGAAGCGCCGCTGGGCGGCGCAAAGACCTCCAGCATGCCGCCGCCTGCATCGAGGAACGCGACCTGCATGCCATTCGCCATCGTCTTGCGCAACACGAGGCTGAGGCCGAGCATGCCGCAGTAGAAATCGACGGTGCGGTCCATGTCGCTGACCGTCATGCCGACATGCTCGAAGGATTTCAGCATCGGAGCGCCCTTCCCGGTTCAGACGGTGGCCGCAGCACGCCATTCCCCTGCCGGAAGCCAGGAACGATAGAGCGGATGATCGGCGGCGATCGGCATCGGCGTCGGTTGTCCGGTTCGCTGCGAGGAATAGGCGGCCGTTACCAGTTCCAGCGAATTGCGGGCATCCTGCAGCGTCACCGGTGGGTCGGTGTCCTCGACGATCGCCTTGTGGAAGAGCTCGAACTGACGGGTGTAGCCATCCTCGCCAGGCACATAGGCGGCGAGCACTTCGTCGATCCGCGCCTGATGTTCCTCTGTCCCGGCGACGAATGTCCACGGATCACGGCCCATCGTATAGGGTTCGATGATGCTTTCGGCGACGAGGTCGTTGAAGCAGAAGCGCAGCCGCGAGATTTCCTTGCGCGAGCCGAGCGTCATCGACAGCGTCGCCAGCGAGCCATTCTGCATCTTCACCGAAAGGGCTGCCGTATCCTCCACCTCGATCGGATTGACCAGCGTCGCCCCATAGGAAAATACCTCGGCGCAAGGGCCATGCACATAGTTCAGCATGTCATGGGCGTGGATGGCGTGGCCGAGAAGGCCGCCGCCGAGTTCGCTCGCCCATTTGCCGCGCCACGGCACGGCATAATAATCCGGGCCGCGCCACCAATGGGTTTCGATCGTCGTCAGGAACGGCTTGCCGGCCAGGCCGCGTTCGATCAGCAGCTTCAGCTTCTGCAGGCCGGAGCCGTAGCGATACTGGAAGATCGGCATCAGCTTCCTGCCGGGGTAACGATCGAGGATGCGCCCCATCTCGTCGACCTCTGCGATCGAGCCGAAGAGCGGCTTCTCGCAGATCACGTGTTTGCCGGATTCGATGCCCTTGCGGCAAAGTTCGAAATGTGAACTCGGTGGCGTCGAAATGTCGATGATGTCGAGGTCGTCACGGGCAAACAGCGCATCCGCATCCTGCGTGTATTCGCCAATGCCGTACTCCTCGCACAGCGCCCTGCCGCGTTCCTCGTCGAGCGAGCAGAGCACGGGGACTTCGAAAAGCTCCTTGTTCCAGCCGAAGCCGGCCAGATGCCGCGCAGCGATGCCTGCGCCGATGACACCGACGCGCAATTTTCTGGTCATGATATCCTCCTCAGCGAGCGCCGATGCGCGCGGCTTTCGTCTGGGCTTCGAGCGAAAGACGGCAGACTTCAAAAACGTGATCCTGGGTCATCGCCGTCTGCGTACGGTTGCCGACGTCGGCGGTGAAAGCGTCGAAATAATCGAGTTTTTCGCCGCTGCAATCGATATGGGTCATTTCCTTGCCGTTGACCAGGAAGAGGTGATCCTTGCCCGGCCGGCCGGCAATATCGATATATTTGCGCAGTTCGATGTAGCCTTCGGTGCCGAGAATGGTCAGGCGCCCGTCGCCCCAGGTCGGCAGCGCCTCCGGCGTGAACCAGTCGACACGGACATAGCCCGCCGCCTTGTCGGAACGCAGAAGCACCTCGCCGAAATCCTCGAAAGCGGGCTTGTCGGGCATGCCGAAATTGCCGATCGAGCTTGCGATGACCTCGCCTGTGGTCGAGCCGGTATAGAACAGGAACTGGTCGACCTGGTGCGAAGCGATATCGACGATGATGCCCCCGAAGGCTTCGGGATCGAAGAACCAGTCCGGCCGGGTCGGCAGTTGAAGCCGGTGCGGGCCGACGCCGAGCGTCTGGATCACCTTACCGATCGCGCCTTCGGCGACGAGCTTGCCGGCCTTGACGGCGGAGCGCACGCAGTGGCGCTCGGAAAAGCAGATCGAGAAGATCTTGCCGGTCTCGGCAACGGTGCGCCTGACGTCCTCGAGCTGGGCGAAGGTGGTCACGCCCGGCTTGTCGGTCATCACATCCTTGCCGACCCTCATTGCGCGGATGGCAAGCCCGGCACGATCGCGCGGAATGGCGGAAATGCAAATGACATCGATCGACGGATCGTCGAACAGCTTTTCCCTATCGATCTGCGGCGCGTCCGGATAGGTCTTCTCAAAGGCCTCGCGCAGTGCCGGCACCGAGGTCTGCGGGCAATAGCCGACGAATTCGCCGCCTGCGGCCAGCAATCCCTTCACGTGATCGAACGTGTGCCCATGGTCGATTCCGACGACGGCAAATCTCAACATCGCTGCAATATCCTCCTGGGATTTTCGTGTGGCCGGCTGATGCCCGCCTCCTCCATGTCGGGCAAAACAGATAACGAAAGCCGCCTCCTGTCAAGGCGAGATGAAGGGGAAAGCCGACCAGAGTACAAATTAAATATTTGAAATATAACGATTAATTTGTATCTAAATAGTTATTTTGTAGGTTTTACACTTGGTCTTTCGACAAAGGGCCACGGCTTGACCCGATCGGGCGAAAGTCTTTTTCCCCGACGCATCTTGCCCCATCTTCGTGAATGTGATCGATTTCGGCCGCCGCCGGGTTGGAGGGCGGCAACACCCTGCAATGTTTTGAAGAGCGCTCCCCGCTCGCCTGTGACGGAAGATCACCATGTCTCAACCTCTGCTCGATATCGCCACTTCGGATGGTCTTTTTGTCGGTCGTATCTGGAATCCCGAAGTACAGGGACCGAGCATTGTGATGTTGCGCGAGGGTATGCTGGTCGACATCACGTCGCGCGAGGCGCCGACGCTGAGCGCCCTGCTCGAGCGGCAGGATGCCGCCACCTTCGTCCGTGCAGCAAGTGGCAAGGCGATTGGCTCGCTGGCGGACATCGCCGCCAACAGTACCGGAGCTCCGGATCAAACGCGCCCTTATCTCCTTGCGCCCGTCGACCTGCAGGCAGTCAAGGCCTGCGGCGTTACCTTTGCGCAGTCGATGATCGAGCGCGTCATCGAGGAGAAGGCCGCCGGCAGTCCGGAACGCGCCGCATCGATCCGCGAGCGTGTCAGCACGCTGATCGGCGGCAGCCTCACCAATCTGAAGGCCGGTTCGCCGGAGGCCGCCAAGGTCAAGCAGGCACTGATCGACGAAGGCATGTGGTCGCAATATCTCGAGGTCGGTATCGGGCCGGATGCCGAAGTCTTCACCAAGGCGCCGGTGCTCTCCTCGGTCGGCTGGGGTGCGGATGTCGGCCTGCATCCGATCTCGACCTGGAACAATCCCGAGCCGGAAATCGTGCTCGCGGTCAACAGCCGCGGCGAAATCAAGGGTGCGACGCTCGGCAACGACGTCAACCTGCGCGACGTCGAGGGCCGCTCGGCGCTGCTGCTCGGCAAGGCCAAGGATAACAACGCCTCCTGCTCGATCGGTCCTTTCATCCGCCTGTTCGATGCCGATTACAGCCTCGATGACGTCCGCAAGGCGGAACTCGACCTGAAAGTCACCGGCCAGGACGGTTTCGTGCTGCATGGCAAGAGTTCGATGTCACACATCAGCCGCGACCCGACCGATCTCGTCAAGCAGACGGTCGGCGCCCATCATCAATATCCTGACGGTTTCATGCTTTTCCTAGGCACGCTGTTTGCGCCGACGCAGGACCGCGACGCGCCGAAGCAAGGCTTCACCCACAAGATTGGCGATGTCGTCGAGATTTCCTCGGCAGGCCTCGGCGCGCTCGTCAACACCGTGCGCCTTTCCACCGAATGCCCGCCCTGGACCTTCGGCATTTCGGCGCTGATGAGCAATCTGGCGAAGCGCGGTCTTCTCTAAATTACTGATTCCGCCGCCTGCCCTGCAGCAGATCGAGAACGGAGTTTGCCGCCTCGAGAACGTTTGTCCCCGGGCCGAATACCGCTGCAACGCCGTGTTCATGCAGGAATTCATAGTCCTGCCGGGGGATGACACCGCCGCAGACGACGATGATGTCACCACCGCCCTCTTGTTCCCTCAGCCTGTCGATCAGCTGCGGCAGCAGCGTCCTGTGGCCGGCCGCCAATGACGAGACGCCGACGACGTTGACCTTTTCGCTGAGTGCGACGCCGGCGGCTTCCTCCGGTGTCTGGAAGAGGGGACCGGCGAGCACATCGAAGCCGATATCGCCGAAGGCCGAGGCGATCACCTTGGCGCCTCGGTCGTGTCCGTCCTGACCGAGCTTGGCGACCATGATCTTCGGCCGGTGCCCCATGGCTTCCGTCACTTCCATCATGCGGGTCCTGAGCACGGCGAGTTCCGGCTCATTTTCATACGCTTGGCCATAGACGCCCTTGATCACCACAGGCGTGGCGGCATGATCGCCGAAGGCATCGCGCATCGCATCCGATATCTCGCCGACCGTGGCGCGGGCCCGCGCGGCCTCAATGGCGGCTTCCAGCAGGTTGCCCTTGCCGCTCTGTGCGATCTCGGCCAGGGCCGCCAGCGTCTCGCGCACGGTTCCGCCATCGCGGCGCCGCTTGGTTTCCTCGATACGTCTGATTTGCGCTTTGCGCACCGCGCTATTGTCGATCTCCAGAATGTCGATCGGCTGTTCGTTGTCGAGCCTGTAGCGGTTGACGCCGACGATGACCTCCTCGCCCTTGTCGACGGCTGCCTGGCGGCGCGCGGCCGCTTCCTCGATCAGCCGTTTCGGCAGGCCATCGGCCACGGCCTTGGTCATGCCGCCCAGTGCCTCGACCTCCTCCATCAAGGCCCATGCCTTGTCGGCAAGCTCGGCCGTCAGGCTTTCGACATAGTAGGAGCCCGCCAGCGGATCGACCACTTTTGTCACGCCGGTTTCGTGGCTCAGGATCAGCTGAGTATTGCGGGCAATGCGCGAGGAGAATTCCGTCGGCAGCGCGATCGCCTCGTCAAAGGAGTTGGTGTGCAGCGACTGCGTACCGCCCAGCACGGCCGACATCGCCTCGAAAGCGGTGCGGATGATGTTGTTATAAGGGTCCTGTTCCTGCAGCGAGACGCCGGAGGTCTGGCAATGGGTGCGCAGCATCAGCGAGGACTGCTTCTTCGGATGAAACCCTTCCATGATCCGCGTCCAGAGCAGGCGGGCGGCGCGTAGCTTGGCGGCTTCCATGAAGAAGTTCATGCCGATGGCGAAGAAGAAGGACAGGCGGCCGGCGAACTCGTCGACGCTCAGGCCTTTGGCAATGGCGGCGCGGACATATTCGCGGCCGTCGGCGAGCGTGAAGGCCAGTTCCTGCACCAGCGTCGCGCCGGCTTCCTGCATGTGGTAGCCGGAGATCGAGATGGAGTTGAACTTCGGCATCTCGCGGGCGGTATAGTCGATGATGTCGGCAACGATCCGCATCGATGGTTCGGGCGGATAGATATAGGTGTTGCGGACCATGAACTCCTTGAGGATGTCGTTTTGGATGGTCCCCGAAAGGTCGGCTCGTGGAACACCCTGCTCCTCGCCGGCCACGATGAAGGAGGCGAGGATTGGGATGACGGCGCCGTTCATGGTCATCGACACCGACATTTCGCCGAGCGGAATGCCGTCGAACAGGATCTTCATGTCCTCGACGCTGTCGATTGCCACACCCGCTTTGCCGACATCGCCCTCGACGCGCGGATGATCGCTGTCATAACCGCGGTGGGTGGCAAGATCGAAGGCGACCGACAGGCCCTTCTGGCCGGCGGCCAGATTACGGCGATAGAAGGCGTTCGATTCCTCTGCCGTCGAGAAGCCGGCATATTGGCGGATCGTCCAAGGCCGGCCAGCATACATCGTCGCGCGCGGGCCGCGGGTGAAAGGCGAAAAGCCGGGAAGCGAACCAAGGTGCCCCGCGCCATCGAGATCCTCGGCCGTATAGAGCGGCTTTACGGCAATGCCTTCCGGCGTCTGCCAGGTCAGCGTTTCGGGCGAGGTGCGCAGTTCCTTTTGCGCAAGCTCCGCCCAATCCGACAGCATCTTCTTCGTCATGCGGTTCCTCCGGCTTTTTTCATCCCCACCCTACCATTTCACAGCCTCATCGTGCGATAGAGCCCGAAGAGGATGATTTTAGGCCGAACCGGCTAAAATCTGAATCCTGTTCTACATTATATAGTTAGAGCATGATGTCGTCCGAAAACCGCTCACACTTTTCGGCATCATGCTCCAGGATAATTAATGCGGCAAATCCTTGATTTCTATTGCCGGCTTTGGGAACCGCCAGATGAAGACCATGCAGATCTATGCCTTCGACATGAACTGCGTCGGGCACATCAACCACGGTCTGTGGACGCATCCGCGCGACCGCTCAGCGCATTATACCGATCTCGACTACTGGACGGAGTTTGCCAAGACCGCGGAACGCGGCAAGCTGGACGGCATCTTCCTGGCCGACATCGTCGGTGTCTACGATGTCTACAGGGGTAGCCCGTCGCCGGTGATCGAGACGGGCGCGCAGATCCCGGTCAATGATCCGATGATCCCGATTTCGGCGATGGCCTATGTCACGAAACATCTGGGTTTCGGCGTGACCGTCAACACCACCTATGAGCCACCCTTCCTGCTGGCGCGGCGCATGTCGACGCTCGACCACCTGACCAAGGGACGGATCGGCTGGAACATCGTCACCGGTTATCTCGACAGTGCGGCTCGCAGCATGGGTTTCGACAAGCTGCCGGAACATGATGCGCGTTACGACGCAGCCGAAGAATATCTCGAAATTCTCTACAAGCTCTGGGAAGGGAGTTGGGACGACGATGCAGTGGTGCGCGACAAGGCGGGCGGCGTCTATGCCGATCCCTCCAAAGTGCGCTCTGTCCGTCACGACGGCAAATATTACCGGATGGAAGGCATCCATCTTTCCGAGCCCTCGCCGCAGCGCACGCCCCTGCTCTTCCAGGCCGGCGCCTCGGCACGCGGGCAGGATTTCGCCGCACGCCACGCCGAATGCGTCTTCGTTGCCGGGCCGAATCCCAAGGCGGCCAAGCCGACCGTCGATGCGCTGCGGGCGAAGGCGACGAAATTCGGCCGCGGCGCCGACGCATTGAAGATCCTGAGCCTGATCACCGTCGTCGTCGGGCGGACGGAGAAGGAAGCACGGGACAGACTGGAGGAGTACCGCCGCCATGCGAGCGTCGAAGCTTCGCTTGCGCATTACTCCGCTTCGACAGGCATCGACTTTTCGAAGTATGGATTGGACGACGTCATCGACCAGAGCTCGACCAACGCCAATCAGTCGGCGCTTGCGGCCATCACGAAACAGGCGCCAAAGCCGGTGACGCTGCGTGACATCATCGACCAGATGGTGCTCGGCAGCCGGATGAAGCCGATAGTGGGTTCGCCGGAACAGATCGCCGATCGTCTCGCGACATGGATCGAAGAGGGTGGCATCGACGGCTTCAATCTGGCGCGGACAGTGGCGCCGGAGAGCCTGCGCGATTTCGTCGAGCTGGTGGTGCCGGTGCTGCAGGAGCGCGGCGTCTTCAAGGCGGACTATGCTGCAGGACCCTTGCGGCAGAAGCTTTTCGGCGGCGGGAACGGCAGGTTGCCCGCCGCTCATCCCGCCGCCCAGTTCCGGCGCTGACTTATCGGTGGTCCAGCCTGGCAACCAGCCGGTCGCCAAGCCACTGGATGCCGCAGACGAGCACGATGAGGACGGCCACCACCGCGATCATCACACTGGTTTCGAAACGTTGATAGCCATAGCGGATGGCCAGATCGCCGAGGCCGCCGGCGCCGATTGCGCCCGCCATGGCCGACCAGCGTGACGGTGAAACCGGCGACGATGCCCGGCAGCGCCTCAGGCACCAGCACCTCGCGGATGATCGTCCAGCGATTGCCGCCCATGGCACGCACGGCATCGATCAGCCCGCGGTCGACCTCGCGCAGCGATACTTCGGCGATACGGGCGTAGTAGGGCGTTGCAGCGATGGCGAGCGGCACGATGGCCGCCCAGGTGCCGAGCGCGGTGCCGACGATCAGCCGCGTCAGCGGGATCAGCGCCACCAGCAGGATGATGAAAGGCACCGAGCGAAAGCCGTTGATGACTGCGCCGAGCACGCGATTGATCCAGGGGTTTTCGGCGATGCCGCCGCGCGCCGTCGCAACCAGGGCAAGGCCGAGTGGCAGGCCGGCGACGAGCGAGATCAATCCCGAGGCGAGGGTCATCAGGATCGTCTCCCAAAGGGAGCGAATAAGCAGTTCAAGCATGATCGGTGTCATAACCAAGCACCTCCACCCGGGCGGACCGGGCCGTCAGGAATTGTTCGACCTTTCCGGCAAGCGCGGGGTCGCGCGCGGGAACGGCGATGAAGAACCGCGCCACCGGCTGATTCTGGATATGGTCGATGCCGCCATGGACGAGGCGGAAGGAATGCGGCAATGCTGCTGAGAGTTCGGCAAACAGTGCGCCCTGCGCCTGCGGCCCGGCGAGATCGACGCTGAGGATCGCTTCGCTGCCCGCCGTCGCCGATAGCCGGCCGGCAATATGCTCGGGAAGCTGCGGGCGGATGCCGCCGAGCAGGCTCCCCGTGATCTCAGCCTGCGGATTGGCGAAGACCGACCAGACCTGCCCTTCCTCGACGATGCGCCCGGCATCGATGACCGCGACGCGATCGGCAATGCCGCGTACCACTTCCATCTCGTGGGTGATGAGCAGAATGGTCAGTCCGAGCTTACGGTTGATGTCCTTCAGCAATGCCAGGATCGACCGGGTCGTTTCCGGATCGAGCGCCGATGTCGCCTCGTCGGACAACAGCAGTGCCGGGCGTGCCGCCAGCGCCCGGGCGATGCCGACGCGTTGTTTCTGGCCGCCGGATAGCGATGCGGGATAAGCCTTCGCCTTGTCTGCAAGGCCGACGAGTTCGAGCAGCTCATGCGCCCGTTTCAGGCGCTCGCTCTTTGCAAGACCCTCGATCTTCAGAGGCAGCGCGACGTTCTCCTCGACGGTTCTGGCGGAAAGCAGATTGAAATGCTGGAAGATCATGCCGATGCGGCGGCGCAGCGGCTGCAATTCCTGTTCCGAAAGTCCGGTGATATCTCGGCCTTCGATGAGGATCTCGCCGCTATCGGCGCGCTCCAGGCCGTTCAGGCAGCGGATCAGCGTCGATTTGCCGGCGCCGCTGCGGCCGATGATGCCGAGGATCTCGCCTCTCTTCACCGTCAGCGAAATACCGTCGAGGGCTGCAGTGGCTCCGAACCGCCGTTTCACGTCGGTCAGCCTCACCACCTCTTCGGAAGCCGCCGCTTGCGACTGTGCCTCGATCGCCGTGGTGGAAACAAGGGAATTCATGTGTTTTTCCTTACAAATACTGAAGGCGGTCCGGGCAGAGAACGCCCGGACCGCCTCTCGGCAGGCCTTAGAGCCTTTCCGGGTTAGATTGAAGCATTCTGCCGGAGCAGGTTTTCGTCAGGGCAGAGGCGATTGGCGACGGGCATACTTCGTGGTACGTCCGAGCCGATCGCCTCTGCGCTGGCGGAAAGATGCCCGGCCCTTCGGGTTGGCTGAAACGGGCCGGCTGATCGACCGGCCGGCTTGGCCGTAGAGCTTGGCTACGACGCGCGCCGGCCGGTCGACCATCCGACTCCGTTTGAGCCAACAGAATGCTGCAATCTAACCCGGAAAGGCTCTAACCCCAGCCCTGCCTCTGATCAATAGGCGCTGAGACCGGTGCCCTTGTAGACCTTGTCGAATTCGGCCTTGACGGTGTCGTTCTGATAAGAAGACACAAGCGTCTTGACCCATTCGGTATCCTTGTTGTCGTCCTTGACGGCGATGAAGTTGCGGTATGGATTATCAGTGATCGGCTCCTGGGCAATGCGTTCGGCCGGCGAAAGACCGCTCTTCAGCGCCCAGTCGGTGTTGACGATGCCGGCATCCAGATCGTCGATCGAACGGCCGACGATGCCGGCGTCGAGTTCCTTGATCTCGATCTTCTTCGGATTGTCGGTGACGTCGGCGACGGTCGCGAGAATACCGGTGCCGTCCTTCAGTTTGATCAGGCCTTCGCTCTGGAGAACGCGCAGCGCCCGGCCTTCGTTCGAGGGATCGTTCGGCACGCCGATGATGGCACCTTCCGGGATCTCTGCGACGGACTTGTATTTCTTGGTGTAAAGGCCGATCGGCCAGACCCCGGTATAACCGACGCGAACGATGTGATAGCCGTGCTGTTGGATCTGGTTGTCGAGATAGGGCTGGTGCTGGAAGGCGTTGGCATCGATTTCGCCGCGCTCCAGCGCTTCATTCGGCTGGGTGTAGTCGTTGAAGATGACGGTCTCGATCTTGAGACCCTTCTTGGCCGCCTCGCTCGCGACCACGCGCCAGATATCCTCCTCCTCGCCGGCCATGATGCCGACCTTGATCGACTTATCCTCGGCATGGGAAGGAGCGGGTGCTGCAAAGGAAAAGAATGCCGCCGCCGAAATGGCGATGGCGGCAAGAGCCGCGCGGCGCGAAAGGTGGAAGCTGTGAAGATTTTTGTTCTTGGTCATTGTTATCCCGTCTGACTGAATGAGGCCGAACGCCCCGAGCAGGCCGATCATGGCAAATGCGCGGATCGGGAGCGAAGCACGAATGTCTGATGCGGAGGAAAGGCCGGAAAAACTCTTGCCCTGCCATCGATATCGGCAGGATAAATTTCCACCAAATTTATGGATTAATTGCGGCTTGAGAGCATGCTCCAAAACTGAAAACGGCGCCTCCTCGGCGCCGTCTCAAGCTCATTCCGGCATTGCTCATTCGGCAGCAATAAGGGCGTGATTTCGCACAGGAAAGAACGCCTCGATCTCGCCGATGACCTCGCCGATCCGCTTGGAAAGCGGATCGGATGAGACACGGTAATCGGTGAAGTCGCGGTCGGACGCATAAACCGCGGTCGGCAGCGTGTAAGACATGAAAAAACCGAAGAGCGGGCGGAGCTGGTGCTCGACCATCAGCGCATGGCGGTCGCCGCCGCCGGTTGCGGTGATGATGATCGGCTTGGCGCGCAACTCATGCGGGTCGATCAAGTCGATCAGATGCTTGAAGAGGCCCGGATAGCTGCCTTTGTAAGTCGGCGCTCCGATGACCAGCACATCGGCACTGACGATATCGTCGATGACTTCCCTGGCGCGACTGTCGAGGTCGTCACGGCGCAGCGCCTGGCCAAGCGAGGGGCCGACGTCGGTCAGATCGTAGATGGTGTTGTCGAAGCCGTATTTTTCGGCGGCGAGACCAGCAACGTTTTCAACAAGCGCAAAGGTCTTCGACGGGCGGTTGAAACTACCCGCAAGGCCGACCAGTTTGGGAGCAGACATGCCATTTCCTTCCAATATCGTGCCGAAACCGACGTCATTATTGGCGAATATTATCTATAAAAATAGTGGATTAAAGGAATGGTGATCCCTCTTCCCCATAGGAGGAGAAAAATACGTTCGGGCCTGTGGGCGATGGAGGCGTGCGAACTGCCTGATGCATCGAGCCGGAGTGTCGGTCACATTTCGGCTCGATCGATTGTCCGTAAGCGATGTCGCCTCAGACGGATTTCTGCTTGGGAATACGCGGCAGGAAGATCGTCAAGAGACCGAGCAGCGGCAGGTAGGAGCAGATGCGGTAGACGAAATCGATGCCGTGGGTATCGGCGAAACTGCCTAGCAGCGCTGCGCCAAGCCCCCCTGCCCCGAAGGCGAAGCCGAAGAAGACCCCGGCAATCAGCCCGACGCGCCCCGGCACCAGTTCCTGTGCGAAGACGACGATTGCCGAGAAGGCCGAAGCGAAGACCAGGCCGATGACGATGCTGAGTATACCCGTCCAGAAAAGGTTCGCATAGGGAAGCAGGAGCGCGAAGGGAATAACGCCGAGGATCGAGAACCAGATGACGAAACGCGCGCCGAAGCGGTCACCGATCGGTCCACCGAGGAAGGTGCCGATGGCAACCGAGCCGAGGAACAGGAAGAGCATCAGCTGTGCCTGCTGCACGCTGAGTTCGAACTTGTCGATGACATAGAAGGTGAAGTAGCTCGACACGCTCGCCATGTAGACATTCTTCGTTGCCGTCAGCAGCACGAGAATCAGCAGCGCCCAGATGACCCGGTTCTGCGGCAGCGGCAGGGTCCGGCTTATTGCCGAGTTGCTGGCATTCTGGCGCCTGTGGCTGATGTACCAGTTGCCGACCCAGCTCAGCACGACCATGCCGACCATGGCGATGGCAGCGAACCAGGAGACGCTGTGCTGGCCGAGCGGCAGCACGATGAAGGCGGCAAGCAGCGGACCGATCGCCTGGCCGGCATTGCCACCGACCTGGAAGAAGGATTGCGCGAAACCGTGGCGACCGCCGGAGGCTAGACGGGCAACGCGCGAAGATTCCGGATGGAAGACCGCCGAGCCGAAGCCGATCAGGCTTGCGGCAACCAGCAGCAGGGTGAAACTGCCGGCATTGCCGAGCAGAATGAGGCCGCAAAAGGTGCTCGCCATGCCGACCGGCAGCGAATAGGGCATCGGCCATCGGTCGGTGACGATGCCGACCAACGGCTGCAGCAGCGAAGCCGTGACCTGGAAAGTCATGGTAAGGAGACCGATCTGTACGAAATCGAGATCGTAGTTCGCCTTGAATAGCGGATAAAGCGAGGCGAGCAGCGACTGCATGATGTCGTTCAGCATGTGGCAGAAGCTGACCGCAATCAGGATAGACATCGTTGTTTTTTCGAAACGGGGCGCTCGCTCGGCAACGGTTGCCATCAATACTTCTCCTGCTCAGGCACGGCCGATGCCGTGCCACGTCGCTTTTGTTCGATGGATTTTCGGGCGATCGGGGCTGGGAAGACTCTCGTGCGACGGTCGCTGAAGAGCATTTAGCGTAAGCCGGAACGCAATTACAGCCCAGTTTTATCCGTATTGGTACGGCTTTTGTTTGATTTGCGCTTCCGCCGAGTGATTTCACGTTTTTCTGGACGGGGGCTTTCATATCACAGTCAGTCGCGATCGTCGCATATCCACTATGCTATATGAAAACAACCATGGAAAAGCCATGCGGGGGATACTACAGCTGCGCCGATTGAAAATGCGATCGAGGCTGAAAACACGCGATGAATGTCAAGACAGCGAATGCAATAGACAGCTATGTCGGAGCGCGCATCAGAATGCGCCGGCAGTTGCTCGGGATGAGCCAGGAACGGCTTGCCGAGCAGATCGGCGTGACCTTTCAGCAGGTTCAAAAATACGAGAAGGGCATCAACCGCATCGGCGCGAGCCGGCTGCAGCGGATCGCCGAGGTGCTGCACACGTCGCCGAGCTTCTTCTTCGAACAGGAGAATTCCGAGCCGTTGACGCTGCAAGGGCTGGATCTATCCGCGAATATAGATCCGGTCGCCGAATTCCTGCGAACGAAAGAGGGATTGGTGCTCAATCGCGCCTTTCTAAAGATCGCCGACAGCAATATCCGCGAAACGGTCATCGCGCTGGTGAAGGCGATGGCGCAGGCGGAAAGTCGCGGTCTGACATCGGGAGCCTCCGCAGCGGATATTACCCTTCCGCTCGGAGAATAGGCGGGTATCGCAGCGTTGCGCCTGGCGAGCCGACCGGACAATCAGTGGCATTTCCCGAAAGGGCCTGCTTGCCATTTGGCATTTGCTGGATCGCTATATGAGGGACGGCGCCGAGCTCGGCGCTGAATTCTCCGCCTATCGCCTGGATCTTGCGCTGGGCGCTCTACAGCAGGACCTCGACAGAAGCGCCGTGTCCCCTCCCCCAGGCAGATATCGGGACGGTTCTCTGCCAGGCGGTACGAAACAGCCACTGACTGTCCAGGTGCTTTGCCCATTGCGGACGTACTTCAAAGAGCTGTGCACGCTCGATATCTCGATTCCGACGTATCCGATCGGCTATGATGCCGGTTGTGCGGCCTTGTTTTTGCGATTCGGCCGGCGAATGCGCGATTGCTGATCCGACTGCGGCACCGGGCGGCACGTTCAAGCCTTTGAAAAAGAATGGACAACCTCGCGGTAGGGTCTTGTTAACCCTATTTGCCTTGCCACCCCTCCAGAATCGGCGCTAAATGCGGTTTCACAGCACGTAGGGCTTTTAAATCGCATTTTCGAGATTTCCATGAATATGGCACCGCAGATAGAAAAAGCAATTTCCGATGTCGACCAGCTGATTATTGGTCAGGCGCAGGAACTGTCCGACAAGCTGAAGCAGCATCGGCTCGAGATGTTTCCGCCGCGTGCATTGAAGGGTTTGAGGGAATTTCAGCTTGCCGAGGCGGCGCGTTTCCTCGGCGTCACCAGCGGCTATCTTCGCAACCTGTCGCTGGAAGGCAAAGGCGCCCTTCCCCAGGTCACGCCCTCGGGCCGTCGATCCTATACGGCGGAGCAAATGGAAGAGATGCGCAGCTTCCTGGAGCACAATGCCCGCGCCGGAACGCATTATATGCGTCATCGCCGCGGCAACGAACATCTGCAGGTCGTTGCAGTCGTCAACTTCAAAGGTGGCAGCGGCAAGACGACGAGTGCAGCACACCTTGCCCAGCATCTTGCCCTGACGGGTCACCGTGTCCTTGCCGTCGACCTCGATCCGCAGGCCTCTCTCTCCGCCATTCACGGTTTTCAGCCGGAGTTCGACGTTAACGAAAATGAGACGCTCTACGCCGCGATTCGTTATGACGATCAGCGGCGTCCGCTGAGAGAGATCATCCGTCCGACGAATTTCCCGAACCTTCATCTGGTGCCGGGCAATCTCGAGCTGATGGAATTCGAGCACGATACGCCGCGCGTCCTTGCTCAGGGCAAGGCGGGTGACTATGGACGCGTCTTCTTCGCGCGGCTGGACGAGGCGCTGTCCTCAGTCGCCGACGATTACGACGTGGTCATCATCGACTGCCCTCCCCAGCTTGGCTTTTTGACCATGAGCGCCATTTGCGGCGCAACGGCAGTTCTGATCACCGTTCATCCTCAGATGCTCGACGTCATGTCGATGTGCCAATTCCTGCAGATGCTCGGCGAGGTGCTGAACACACTGAAAGGCGCCGGCGGCAACATGAACCTCGACTGGCTGCGTTATCTCGTCACCCGCTACGATCCGCAGGACGGGCCGCAGACGCAAATGGTCGCCTTCATGCGTTCGATGTTCAAGAACCACGTGCTTACCAATCCGATGTTGCGCAGCGTCGCCATCTCCGATGCGGCGATGACCAATCAGACGCTTTACGAAGTCGAGCGGAACCAGTTTACCCGCGCGACCTATGACCGCGCCATGGAGGCGATGGATGCCGTCAACACCGAGATCGCCGATCTCATCCACAAGGCTTGGGGGCGGAAATGACCGAGAAGTTTACCGCGGTAAACTGGGACGAGGAGCTGGCTGATGGCGCGTAAGAATCTCCTTTCGGGTCTGATGGACGATTCCAAGAAGTTTACTGCGGTAAACAATGAGGACGAACCGCTCCACAGGGACGAGAAGCAGCAGATCACCTATAAGGGGATCGGCGCTCTCGGCGCCGTGACGCGCAGTATCGATGCGCTGGCTGCCAAGGCCGATGCGGCCAAAGCGATCGAGGAAAAGCTGGCGACCGGTGAGACGGTGATTGATCTCGACCCTGCCCTGATCGAAGATTCCTTCGTGACGGACCGGCTGGCGCATACCGACGAACAGTTTCGCGAATTGGTCGAGGCGATCCGGCTGCGCGGTCAGGATTCACCGATCCTCGTCCGGCCGCATCCTGAGAAGGACGGCCGATATCAGATCGCTTTCGGCCACCGTCGTGCGCGGGCCGCCAAGGAACTCGGCCGACCTGTCCGGGCCGTGGTCAAGAAACTCGACGACCGCGACCATGTCATTGCGCAGGGCCAGGAGAATTCGGCACGCGCCGATCTCTCCTTCATCGAGAGGACCATGTTTGCCGACAAGCTCGACACGTTGGGCTTCGACAGGGAAACGATCATGTCCGCGCTCAGCGCCGACAAGACGACGGTTTCCAAGATGCTGTCCGTCACCAAGCGGATCCCAGCCGAAGTCCTGACCGCGATCGGTGCGGCCAAGACCACCGGCCGTGATCGGTGGCACGATCTGTCAGTGAAATTCGAAACCGAAAACATTGGCGCACGAGCGATCGAGTTCACCAGATCGGGGGAATTCGGGACGGCGGAGCCGGATGCCCGCTTCGATATGCTGGTTGCCTTCATCAGCAGGAGGCAACAACAGGCCTCATCCATAGCGGCGATTCAGCCCGCCGCCCACGCCTGGCAGCGCAAGGACGGCGCGGTCAAGGCGAAGATCAAGGATGACGGGAAACAGTTCACCATCGCGTTGAAGGCGGAGAAGGCGTCTGCCTTTGGAGCCTACATCGCCAGCAATCTGGATCGTCTCTACGAGGCGTTCGAGAAGACACAGGATTTGACCAAGAACGGAGATCGATAAGCAAAAGAAAAGGCCCCCGAACGTTGCCGTCGCGGAAGCCCTCTCTGATCTAGACACCCAGAGAATCACATTTCCGCGAATCATAGTCAAGAGTCTTTGGCACCGAATTGGTGAGCCGCGATCTTTTGCCTTGAAGAAGGCGAAGAAAATGGAAAGCGGAAGTGTGACGACGCCCTTCGGGCGGCGGCCGATGACGTTTGGCATGTTGGCAAGCCAGGCGGCTGCTCGAGAAATCGAGCCCGGCCAATCTATCGACAAGTGGAAACTCTATCGTGCCCTGTGCGAGGCCAAGCCGCTGCTCGGCATCACCGACCGGGCGCTCGCTATCCTGAACGCCTTGCTGAGCTTTTATCCCAAGGGGGAGCTCTCTGAGGAAAACGGGCTCGTGGTGTTCCCTTCCAATGCACAGCTCTCGCTACGTGCGCATGGAATGGCGGAGCAGACGATCCGTCGCCACCTGGCGGCCCTGATCGAGGCCGGGCTGCTGATCCGCAAGGACAGCCCGAACGGCAAGCGCTACGCCCGCAAGGAGCATGGCGGGGAGATTCGCGAGGCATTCGGTTTTTCGCTGGCGCCGCTGCTGGTGCGCGCTGAGGAAATCGAGCGGTTGGCGGCGGAGGTGGTTGCTGAGCGGTTGCACCTGCAGCGGCTCAGAGAACGCCTGACGCTTTGCCGGCGCGATGTCGCCAAGCTCATCGAGATGGCATTGGAGGAGGGCGCCGCGGGCGATTGGAGCCGGATTCATCTGCATTTTCGTGAGATCGTCGAGCGGCTGCCAAGGTCGCCTTCCGCCGAACAGGTCGCAGCCGCCCTCGACGAATTGGAGCTGCTGCGCGAAGAAATCATCAATCAGTTGGAAATGCAGGTTAAAACTCAAAATCAAAGCGGCAATGCCCAACATTATGAGCGGCACATACAGAATTCAAATCCACAATCCATCACTGAACTTGAACCAGCTTCCGAAAAGAAGCAGGGCGCAACGGCGGACGATCGATCGGCGGGTCGAGCCGAACCGGCAGTCCGAATACAGAAAGATGAAGAGAGGAACGGGCGTGTGCCGGCCGCAAGTTCTGCCCCCGCTGCCAACGCCGCGCTCAAATCCTTCCCGCTGGGGCTGGTGCTGCAGGCCTGCCCGGAAATCGCAGCCTATGGACCGCAAGGCTCGGTCGGCACATGGCGCGAGCTGATGGCCGCGGCTGTGGTAGTTCGCTCGATGCTCGGCGTCAGCCCATCGGCCTATGAGCAGGCCTGCGAGATCATGGGACCTGAAAATGCGGCCACCGTCATGGCCTGCGTTCTCGAAAGGGCAGGGCACATCAACTCCGCCGGTGGTTACCTGCGCGACCTGACGCGACGCGCCGAGAAAGGGGAATTCGCCATCGGACCGATGTTGATGGCCCTTGCCCGCAGCAATTCGCCGATGAGAGCGAAGACGGGATGAAATGGTGCTTGCAGAAGCTAACTTTGTCCCCTTTACCCTTGCTCAAGGTCATGCAACCTGGCGCCATCGTGCTCCAAGCTTCATGCCCACCATGACCATGCGGACTGCATCCTCTGCCGCTCGGGAGAGTAGTTTCGGGGCGCTGAAGATGGCGTCTTCCAGCGAGCAGGGCCTGCTCAGTATCGACGCAAAGGCATCAATGCCATGCTCGAAATTAAGGCGTACGCCTTTGCCGATGGTGCCGGCGAGTGCGATGACGGGCACTCCGGCAATTTTTGCCCGTGCAGCCACTTCGGCAGGCACCTTTCCATATGGGGTTTGCCCGTCAAGGCTGCCCTCCGCGGTGATGACCAAATCAGCCTGTGCGATAAACCGGTCGAGCTCCAGATACTGCATGACGATGTCGTAACGCGGATGCAATCTGCCGCCGAGGAGGCCGAGTATCGCGGCACCAAGTCCGCCGGAGGCGCCGGATCCGGGCGCCATGCCGACATCGATGCCCGTCGTGCACCGAATCGCCGTGGCATACGTCTCCATGGCGGCAGCGAGCAGCTCCACCTGCATCGGCGTTGCGCCCTTCTGCGGCCCGAAAATGCGTGCAACACCGCGTTCACCGAGGAGGACATTGTGCCAGTTGACGGCAGCATCGATGCGCACGCCTTCAAGACGAGGATCTCGGCCGCTCATATCAATGGCGGCGAGGCGGGAAAGAGCTGCGCCGCCGTGGGGCAGGCGATTGCCTTCTTGGTCCAGGAGACGGATGCCGAGCGCTTCGGCCATGCCGGCGCCGCCATCGTTGATGCCGCTATCGCCACAGCCGAGAAGGACGCGGCGTGCACCTCGGTCGAGCGCGGCACGCACCAGTTCGCCAACGCCATAACTCGTCGTCACGCAGGGATTGCGCTGGTCGCGCGGTACGAGGCTGAGCCCGGCGGCCGCAGCCATCTCGATGACGGCGGTCGGCTCGTCGCTGCCGCCGAGGAACCCGAAATGCGCCTCGACTGGGTCGTTGACCGGGCCGCTCACCGTCAGCTGGTGAAGGGTACCGCCGGTCGCCTTGACGAGCGCCTTGGTGAAACCCTCGCCGCCATCGACCATTGGCGTTTTGATGACGGTAAGGCCGGGAAAGGCGCGCAGAACGCCACTTTCGATGCAATCCGCTGCCTGATCTGCTGACAGACTTTCCTTGAAACCGGAGGGCGCGACGAGAACCGTGAACGACATGGGATGTTCCTTTCTACTATGACAATGATGTGACAGGGGAGGAACGGGGCAGCCCCGTGGTTATTCCAGCAGTATGAAAATAAATTAGCCGACTAAATAAAAAGACCGCACGCTGCGGTCTTTCCCTTTTGTCTATCTGTACTGTTCAGTACAGAGGCAGGCCCTGCAGCGGCCAGACGAGCGTGGCGAAGACGACCAGCAGCACCACGAAGGGCACGATCAGCCAACCGGCGAGCCGGAACAGGTCGGCCTGTCCGAAGGGGGGCGGATCCATCGCGCCGAATAGCGCTACCGGTTTGGCGGAGACCATCAGCGTTTGGCAAAAGCCGCTCGCCAACGTAACGACCATGACGAGATTGAGCGGGTCAACACCGAGGGCTGCGACCGGCAGGGCAAGCGCAGGTATGAGAACGGTCGCCCGCGCCGTGCGCGAGGTGATGACGAGGTGGGAAAGCGTCGCGACCACGGCAGCGAAAAGGACCAGGAGTGCGGGCGATGCCGCGATGCTGTTTCCGGCAAGGTCGACCATCCGCTCGGCCAGCACTTTCGCGGTGCCGGTCTCCAACAGCGCCTCGCCGATGACGAGCGTGCCGGCGAGGAAGAGCAGGAGGTTCCATTCCACGCTCTTGAGCGCCGCCTTCAGCGGTAGGCCAGAGACCTTTTGGTTCGCCAACAGCAGGGCAGTGGCGATGCCGATGAGCGGCATGCCGATGCCGTGCATGGGCTGCGCTGCGAAGAGCAGGATCATCGCGCCGGTCACGGCGAGCACGGTCCATTGCTGGTGTGTCAAAGGGGTCGGGGCCTCGTCGGCGTTGCGCTCGGCGATCACTATCGCCCGCTCCTCGCGGGTCAGAAAAAGACGCAGCAGCACGGCGCAGGCGAGCAGCGAGCATAGCAGCGAAAAGGGTGCGGCAAGCGCGATCCAGCCCAGGAAATCGGGCCCTTGCTCCTGCAGGCGCTCCATCATCCCGGCCGCGACGAGGTGGGCACCGGCACCGATCAGCGAAGCGCCGGCGGAGAGCAGGATGACCGAGGGAAAGAGCAGCGCGAGCGCCCGGTTGACCCGTGTATTGTCGATCGCGGCTGCGAGACCAAGATAGACCGGTGCCAGCATGGCGGCGCGCGCCGAAGTCGAGGGGATGATGAAGGCGGTGGCGAAGATCAAGAACGTCAGCGCCCAGAACAAGCCTTGCACGGTGGCGAAGCGGGCGAGCAGCCAACGGATAATTTGTTCGATTACGCCGACCTGACGCAGCACGCCGGCCACAACGAAGGCCGCCAGCATCAGCCAAACAATATCATTGCCGAGCGAGCGGTAAAGCACATCCTCGTCAATCGCGCCGACGACCGGCAGAAGAGCGGCGGCGGCGAGCGCCACGGGCGTGTCCGGCAGGTCAAGGATGGTCCAGGCGGTGATCGTTGCGACGAAGACGGCGAGTGTCAGCCGCATCCTCAGGGTGAGGTCGTCGATCGCCAGGAAGATCAGCATGGCGCTGAAGGCGAGCACGATCGCTGCGACGATCTGCTTGACGCGGGCAAGCGGCACGGTGCGCTCGGTTGCCATAGAGGGTTCCCCACGCCGGTTGGCGTGGGGGTCCAGAGGGGCGATTGCATATAGGGCCACGATCGCCCTCCTTTCGGGTTTCAGACTGAACCTCAATCGTCGTCGGAGGACGAATTTGACGAGGAATTGGAGGAAGAATTCGAGTTCGAATTGCTCGAAGAGTTGGATGAACTGTTCGAGTTGGAGTTGCTCGACGAGTTGGAGCTGCTGTTTGAGCTCGAATTCGAATTGGAATTCCGGGAGGAGTTCGACGAACTGTTGGAATTGCGGTTCGAGCTCCAGCTGCTGCGCCGGTCATCGTCCCGGTCGCGGTTATAGCGGGCGTGGCTCGCCTTGTTGCTTTGCGTCATCTTCTGCAAAAGGCGTGTGACCGGGTCATCGGCGAGGGCGGGCGCGGGTGCCGCGGCACCGACCACCAGGAACGCGCTCAGGATTGCGATGAACTTCTTCATGACGTTTCTCCTTTGAGTGACAACCTCCTTGGCTGCGAGGGAGAAACGGCGGTGGGCGATGTTTATTCCTCAAAAAACGAAATATTTTCAATAGGATAATTTGAATCTGCCACACACGCGGAAGCACCGCCGCTGCGATGGGCAGCGACGGCAAACCGGAAAATATGTCTCAAAAACTATCGCTGCGCGCGGGCGAAGCGGCGGTACCAGCCGTCCGATGCGAGTGTCTTGCGCAGGATCGTCTTGCGAACGGTGCCTTCCTCCGGGTTTTCGGTGCGGATGTCGGCGTCGAGGTCGGATGCGTCGCGGCGGAATGGAATGACCTGGACAATCGGTGTACCGCGCTCCAGCACATGCAGGCCGTCCTCACCGGTGGCGAAGAATGGGAAATGGATTTCCGACTGGTAGGTGTCGGTATCCACGACCCCGGCAACGACCTCGAAGACGCCGTTCGGTCGATTGAGCGGCGGCACGAACAGGCAGCTCCAGCCGGGCGGCGTGCGGATGGTCCAATAATTGTGGAACTTGCACGGCGGCAGCGGCTCGCGCGGATTGCCAGCGACCTGATGGCTGGCATGGTTGCTGATGAGCGTGCGGTCGAAATCCCAACCGCAATCGACCGTTTTGCCATCGTCGGAGATTTCCATGCGTACGCTTGCCGCCAGCCCGATCATCCAGCCCGTCGCCATCGCGTCGAGGAAGGGCATGCAACGCTTCACGGTCAAGCCGCTGTTGTTGGATGAGACATGTGCCTCATCGACGGCAGGCAGCCTGCGGAACCAGTCGGGCAGCGCCGTCTTGGCGCGCACGGGAGCGGGGATAACCCCCTCGTCCTCCTTGCGGCAGAGAAATGTCAATCGGGGCTGCGGTTTATTCAGAAAGGCCATTGTCATCGCTGTTCTCCCATCAATCGATGCGGGGAAGAACGGCGCCCGGAAAGACTTATTCCTGATGATCGCAAATATTCATTCAGGGGCCAGAACCTTTCGCTCTTCCTCAGGCGAAAGTGGTGCCCCCGCCTGGATCGAGGCCAGATAGGCGTCGATCGTCTCCTGTGACGAGGCAGGTACGTATCCGTCGGCTTTCGCAGATGTTAGTGCGAGCCGCGTCGCCCAGGCGCCGTTCTGCCGGCAAGCAACGGTGAGCGTGCTGCTTTTCGGCTGCTTCAGCTCATATTCGCGGCAGAGTTCGCCGCGTTCGTCGCGGAATGAGGCGACGACATGCAGCACCGTTTCCGGGAAAGGCAGCGTCACGTCCCGACCAGACACCTCGCGGTCGAGGACAGCAGCGATCTCTGCGCCGGAATTCGATGCAGACGGGACTATGCGGCCCAGCGCAAAACCGACAATGCCGGTCACGATCGCCACAAGACTTGCCGCCACCGGCACGAGCCAGCGCCGCATCGTCTGCTGCTGTTGTTTTGGACGGAAGGAAACGACGTTATCCTGCGGCGTTTGGCGCCGTGCCTCATCCGCCATCCTGCGGACCGAAGCAAGCAACGCCTCAGGCACCGGCTCGTCGATCAGGGGTTTCAGCGCATCACCCACCAACCGGCGGCTGTCGAGGAAAACGGCGAGGCGTTCGCAGAGCGCCTCGTTGTCAGCAAGCGCCTCTTCCAGCGCGCGGCTTTGCGTCTCGTCCAGTTCGCCATCGGCAAATGCCATCAATGTTTCATCGTCAAAATCTTTCCTGCTCATAGAACGCCGCCTTTCGTATCGGGCGAACGTCTCTCGCCAAAACTTATTCCCGTCAGTTCCATCAGATTTTTCCGTGCGCGGGCGAGCCTGCTCATCACCGTGCCGATCGGGATAGCGAGAACCTCGGCGGCATCGCGGTAACTGAACTCCTCAACGCAGACAAGCACCAGCACTTCCCGCTGTTCGGCCGGCAGCTTTTGGAGGGCGGCGGTCACTTCGAGCAGATCCATGCGCGCAAGCGATGCAGCCTCGCCGGACGGAATCGACACATCGCGCGCATCCTCCAGATCGCCTTTGGGGCCAGCCGTTTTCTGGCGGCGCAGGTGGTCGATCCACAAATTGCGCAGAATGCGGAACATCCAGGCATCGAACCGGCTGCCGGGTACAAAGCTGTCGGCTGCCAGGATAGCGCGCTCACAGGCCATCTGCACAAGGTCGTCTGCCAATTCCCGGGAACGGCACAGCGAGATCGCAAAACGCCTGAGGTTCGGCAGGAAGGCAACCAGCCGTTCGGGTACTGTCTGCGTGTCGTTGGTCATTCCGCTTTTTCGCACGCGAGGGAATAAGCTGTCGAGTCAAACGTATTCTCGGGATAGTTTGATCGAAAGTGGCTTCTCGATCTGAGAAGCCAATCGGAAACTGCCGCAGGAGACCGACCATGCTGCTTACCGTCAAGATTAAGTCATTGCGCCTCCTCGCTGCTGCAACTATCGGCGGGGTACTTACTGTTCTGCCCCTGCCGTCGGGTGACGCCGGGTTCACCATTCCCGCTGCGCTTGCCGATGACGATGATGGAGATGACGATGACGGCGGCAGTGGTGGTGGCGACGATAACGGCCGCGGTGGAGACCGCGACAATCCCGCATACCATCGGGGCGGAGGCGGCTTCCATGATCTACGCTCGCTCTTTCGCTGGCCATCCCGCGAGCGTCGTATACCCATGCGCCGCCCAGCCCCAACGCCGGAACAGGCGCCTAACGAGCTCGTCGCGATTGGTCTTGAAGAAGAGGCGATTGCCGGATTGACCCAGGAGGGCTTTGCCGTTGATGATCGCATCCAGGTTTCGCTCATCGGCGGCGAAATGGTGAGGCTCATCGTGCCGGCGGGCATGACGCTCGATTCGGCGCGCGCTGCCGTCGTGGCCCGCAGTGCGACGGCCGTGGTCGATCTCAACCATTTCTACCAGCCGCAATCGGAGAACAAGGCAGGCTGCTCGGGGGAGGGGTGCGCACTCGTCCGCGAGATCGTCGGGTGGCCGACCGGTGAGGTCAGCCGATGCGCCAAGCCGCCCCGCATCGGTCTCATCGACACGGCGATCAATATCGATCATATGACCCTGACGAATACGCGGTTGGAGGTCATTCGCCTCAGCGAAGGGGAGGCGACAAAATCGGGCGCGCAGCATGGTACTGCCGTTGCTGCCCTTTTGATCGGTGCATCGGACAGCCGCGTCCCCGGCCTCCTGCCTGGGGCGGAACTCATCGCCGTCGATGCCTTTCAGCGACCCGGAAAATCTGCGGATATCGCCAACATTTACGACCTCGTGCGAGCGCTGGATATGCTCGTTCAGCGCGACGTCAAGGTCGTCAACCTGAGCTTGACCGGCCCGGCGAACGCGGTGCTCGAAAAATCCGTGAAAGCGGCGACCGAAAGCGGGATGATCCTGGTGGCCGCCGCCGGCAATGATGGCCCGAACGCAAAGCCTGTTTACCCTGCGGCCTATGACGACGTGATTGCCGTGACGGCAGTTGACAGGGGGCGCAACCCTTATCGCCGAGCCGTGCGTGGCGATTATATTGACATTGCCGCTCCTGGCGTGGGGGTCTGGACTGCGGCGTCCATCTCCGGCGCCCGACAAAAAACCGGCACATCCTTCGCTGCGCCCTTCATCACGGCGGCGGTCTCGGTGCTGATCGCTGGCGATCCTGATATGTCGCTTGAAAGTCTGGAGGCAAAGATAAGGCAATTTACCGACGACATTGGGAAGCCAGGGAAAGACCCGGTGTTCGGTTGGGGGCTTCTAAACGCAAGCAGGCTTTGTGAAAGCAGCAGCGACACTAAGCCATCGGCGTTATAACGCCGGTTGCCCGCTTCACGGTCTTTTGATACGAACAATTATGGTTAACAGAGTGTAACGGAAATAAAGGCCGAAATAGTTTCTGGTTGGCAGCTTCCCGCTTTCGGATCAGGAGGTTAGGGCCGCGAAAATTTCCAGAGACGGAAGAGCCCCCGCGGTAAGCGGGGCTGATGTGGTGGCCGTGCCGACACAATCAGCATGTCTGACGCAGAGCAGGGTGCTCGTGCGCAAGGGTCGAGGGCGTTCAGGCGCGTGCAGCAACCAGGGAGGCGAGGGGCGCAATAAGATGATCCTCGTCACCGATCCCCAGCCGATCGTCGAGGTAGTGCCAGAACGACAGGCCGAGCTTTTGGCAGGTCTTCATCAGGCCGAGCATGCTGTCGCGCGCCTGCCGACCGTTGCGACTGACCGTGCCGCCGGAGATCTTTCGCTTGATGACAAATCCGCGCAGATCTCTTTCCGACGCATTGGTATGGAGCGGGGTTTCAGGCCGCTCCAGAACCCGCAACCGTTCGGCCTTGCGGCGTCTCAGCCGAAACAGCAGATTGTCGAGATCGTCATAACCGGTGCGGATGGAAAAAATCCGATCGAACCTGGCCTGAAGGCCCTGGGCGGCACGAGGGTCAGGTCTTCGCCGATAGGATAATCAGCCGGATCACTTCTCGTTCAAAAAATGTTGCGATGCAAAATCCGGAGAGCCTCTTTTATCGGGTTCTCGCCACCCCTTATTGTGCGCGTGCGAACAGATCGCTTCTGCAACCCGCCGGATGAGAGATTTCCCGCTCCGACGTCCGGCCAGAAAGAGGATCCGAATATGGGTGATCTCCTGAAAGGTATCTCCAGTTTTCGCGGCGCCGTATTCCCGACCCATTCGGCGCTTTACCGCAAACTCGCTCGCGAAGGTCAGCAGCCCCATGCCCTGATGATATCTTGCGCCGACAGCCGCGTGATGCCGGAAACGATAACGCAGTCCGGCCCCGGCGATCTCTTCGTCTGCCGCAATGCAGGCAATATCGTTCCCCCCTTCTCGACCCTCAATGGTGGGGTCTCTTCCGCGATCGAATACGCCATTCTGGCGCTCGGCGTCAGTGACATTGTCGTCTGCGGTCACTCTGATTGCGGAGCGATGAAAGGGCTGTGCCATCCGGAAATGCTTGAGCCGATGCCCAATGTCGCAGCCTGGCTGCGCCACAGCCACGCCGCCTATTCGGTCGTATGCCAGGCCTATCCCGACGACCTTTCCGACACTGAGCGTGTGCGTGCAGTAGCGATGGAAAATGTTGTCGTACAGATTGACCACCTGAAGACCCATCCATCAGTGGCGGCAAAGCTCGCAACCAACGAAATCACACTCCACGGCTGGTTCTTCGACATCGAGACCGGTGAGGTCCAGGTCTATGACGGAGCATTGGCAGCATTTACCGAGGTGAGGGAGAATGAGCCGCTGCCAGTCGCTGTTACGGGGCGTGATCGCCCGCATGTCATGCCGCGCGTCGCGGCTGCGCTCGCCGGAGAATAGTGCCATGATAAACAACGGCTCTACCTTGTCGCGCGACCTCGCTTCTTCTGTGGTCGTTTTTCTTGTCGCCATTCCACTTTGCCTGGGAATTGCGATCGCCTCCGGAGTGCCCGCAGCCATGGGCCTGATCTCCGGTATTGTCGGCGGCTTGGCCGTCGGCCTTCTCGCTGGCTCACCTCTTCAGGTCTCCGGGCCTGCCGCCGGTCTTGCCGTGATCGTCTTCGGCTTCGTCGAACAGCATGGCATTGCCATGCTCGGTCCTGTGCTGCTCGTTGTCGGACTTCTGCAGATCGTGGCGGGTTTCCTGAGAATCGGCTCCTGGTTCAGAGCGATTTCTCCGGCGGTGGTTCATGGGATGCTGGCCGGCATCGGCATTTTGATCATCCTGGGACAGATCCATGTTCTCATGGGTGCCAAGCCCGCAGCAGGTGGCATAGAGAACGTCACCGCCATCGACGAGAGCGTCAGACGGTTAACGGGCACCAATGTCACCAACGAGGCCGTCGCACTGTTGGTCGGCCTTATCGCTCTCCTTGCGATGGTGTGTTGGGAGAAATTCCGCCCGAAATCACTGTCGCTGGTCCCGGGAGCTCTTGTCGGTGTTGCTGCCGCTACGATCTTGACAACCACGCTTGAACTCCCGATCGCCCGCGTGGACGTGCCCGCCTCTCTAGTTGACAGCATATCCTTTCCGACGGCGGGGAATTTCGCCCAGCTTGTGCAGCCGGGCATTATTTTAATGACGTTGATGATTGCCGTCATTGCAAGCGCCGAAACGCTTCTTTCCGCGGCCGCCGTCGACCGAATGCACGATGGAGAACGTACCCGCTTCAACAAGGAACTATTCGCCCAAGGCGTCGGTAACGGCCTTTGTGGATTGCTCGGGGCATTGCCGATCACGGGTGTCATTGTTCGATCATCGGCCAATATTCAGGCTGGAGCTCGCACGCGCACCTCGGCAATATTACATGGCGTTTGGATCCTGGCGTTGGTGGTGCTTTTACCGGGCGTGTTGGGAATGGTGCCGTTGACGGCGCTTGCCGCCGTCCTGCTCGTCACTGGCTGGAGGCTGATCAGTCTCCACCATGTGCGTCACTTGTTCGAGCACCATGGTCTCGTACCGGTCGGAATCTGGGCAGTGACGGTGGCCATGGTCGTCCTGCAGGATTTGCTGGTCGGCGTGGCGCTCGGTCTTGCGTTGTCGATTCTGGAAATTCTCCCCTATCTGCGCCGAAAGCTTGTGATCAGGCATGCTGAGATCGACGACGAAATTCATGTCCGTTTGCGCGGAGCGGTCACCTGCAAAGACGTGCCGGCGCTACTCAGCACATTCGAAGGGCTACCCGACGGCCGCAAAGTCAATATCATCGGCAAACACCTGTTTTACATGGATCACACCAGCGCTGAGACGATTAGCGAATGGCTGCGGCGCGAGACGAAATCTGGCCGAATCGTCGAGATCCACCCGCCCCGGGCCGCCCGTCATCCCCGCCTCAAGCCGCTGTTCGACCGATTCTCAGCCGAAGCCGCCTGAACCTGCGAGGAGGGCAGCTCCACTGCTCTCCCGCCGCTCATCCCTAAATGCAGACGTCGTCAGCCGGACGAATGGTCGGAGGGTAACTGGATGGTTGCAACCGGCGCTGTACATTCTTCTGCGGATACCAGACAGCGGCATCCGATTTGTTCGGTGCTAGACAACCTCTGCGAGCTGTCGGTTCAGTTCCTCCTGACGCATTTTTCCTGCCGCCAGCGCATTTCCGAGTTCGGCCGCAGGTACCGTGTCCATGACCGCATTCGCAAGCGCTAGGGCCTTTAGAGCGTTTCAGGTTTTGACGGAAGCGTATCCTGTATTGGCGAAGTAGTTGCTGCATTCGCTGGGCTCGATGGTTGTGACGAGGTGTCCGATGTGGCGCCAGGTGGATGGTTCGCTTCTGAGCCAGGCGCATCCAGTGCTTGATTTTGGCGAAAGCCTGTTCGATCGGATTGAGGTCGGGGAGTATGGCGGCAAGTACCAGAGCCGAGCACCAGCGTTGCGGATCATCTGACGGATGGCGACCGACTTGTGGGAGCCGAGATTATCCATCACGACGATGTCGCCGGGTTTGAGCACCGGTAGGAGTTGCTGCTCGACATAGGCGCGAAAGCACTCACCGTTGATCGGTCCATCGAAGACACAGGGTGCGGTAGGCCGATCGCAGCGCAACGCGCCGAGGAAAGTCAGGGTGCGCCAATGTCCGTGCGGGGCGAAGCTGCGCAGGCGTTTGCCCTTCGACCCCCAGCCTCGAAGCGGCGCAATGTTGGTCTTGATCCAGGTTTCATCGATGAAGACCAGCTGTCTTGGATCGAGGCAATGTCGCGAACCTTGAGATGGACAGCTTCCGAGGCGCGCAGCCCCGCCGCATAAGCTGTCGTCAGTGCGGTGCGGGTCCTCAGGCTCGGAACCACTTCCAGAAACCGCACGATCTCGTCGCCGTTTAGGATCGTCGGAAGCTTGGCGGGTGTCCGGGCATAGGCAATGCGCTCCGGTATCTCGCCATGACCAAGCGTGATGCCAAAGAAGAACCGCGGGGCACAAACTGTCTGGTTCAAGGCCGGCCATGATAGGCCCGATGAGACCAGATGCACCTGAAACGCGCCACGTCTTCCAGTCCAAGACGGTCTGGCGATCGCCCGAAATAGCGCGAGAACTTCGTCACCGCATGCAAATACGATCGTTGCGTCGCTGGCGAAAGATTGCGGATCGTCATGTCATCGATCATGCGCCGGCGCAGCGGGCTTATCTCTGTCATCGTCATCTCCTGTTCTGAAAGTTGGGCAAACAACCCAATCCTTCAAATCAGAAGCGCATCATGCAAATCCCGAGCTCCAAATGCCGCGCAAGCGGCTTCGTTCAATCCGCCGTGCCACCAGATCTGCTCCAATTACTGCCTTGCAGGGATGATCGACCAAGCCGATCCATGGAAAAAACACTACATCCCTGCAGTTGACGCGAAACGCTTTTTGACGATACGGCAACGCGATAGCGCGAATGGCGGATGGCCGGACGATAGGGCGGAAGAGCTGCGGAGCATGGGTTTGAAACGGGCGGTGGATTTTGTCTTGGCTTTGATTGCGGTGGCGATCCTGCTTGTTCCAATCCTTGTCGTCGCTCTTTGTGTTCGCCTGACCTCTCCGGGACCGATCCTCTATTGGTCAAAACGTGTCGGCCGTTTCAATCAGATCTTCCTGATGCCCAAATTTCGCAGCATGCGCGTCGACACACCGACAGTTGCCACGCATCTGCTCGAAAGTCCGGATCGGTTTCTGACACCCATCGGCTCGTTTCTCCGCAAATCCAGCCTCGACGAACTGCCGCAACTCTGGTGCATTCTCGAAGGGAAGATGAGTTTCGTCGGCCCGCGCCCGGCACTCTACAATCAGCATGATCTGATAGAGTTGCGGACGGCCCATGGTGTCGACAGGCTCCTGCCCGGACTGACGGGATGGGCGCAGATCAATGGCCGGGACGAATTGCCGATTCCGGAGAAGGTAAAATTCGATGTCGAATATCTCGAACGCCGCTCGTTCGGCTTCGACATAAGCATCCTGTTTATGACGGCCGAGAAGGTCATTCGCCGTAAGGGAATAAGGCATTAAGCTACCTACTTCTGATAGATAAAGCAGTGCGGGAGACCTTACTTTCCGATTATTTCAGTTGCGCTCGTTGCAGAAAATGACAAGAAGGTGGTTGTCTGATTGATCCGCGAGACGCTGGTAAGCAATGCCCGAAAATACCCCCACTGAGACGCCGCGCTCAGGATGGTTCTTAATGCCGATGCAAGCGCTCGTCGCCCCTCTGCTGGCGATGCCGCGGGTTGCCAAACGCGCTCTGGCCTTGCTGCTGGATTCCAGCTTTTGTGTTCTGACGATCTGGCTGGCTTATTGTTTCCGACTGAACGAATGGACGGTGCTGACAGGTGTGCAGTGGCTGCCGGTCTTCGTTTCACTGTGCATGGCCCTTCCCATCTTTATCGTCATGGGTATGTATCGGGCGATCTTCCGTTATGCCAATATGGCTGCTTTCATTACTGTTCTGAAGGCGATTGCGATCTACGGCGTCGCCTTCATGACGATATTTACAGCACTCAGCGTCCCCGGTGTTCCGAGAACCGTCGGCATCCTCCAGCCCTTCCTTCTGTTGATTGCGATCGGGCTGTCGAGGTTGAGTATCCGCTACTGGCTCGGGGATGCCTACCAGCGCATCCTTCACAAGAATATGCTCGCCAAGGTGCTGATCTATGGGGCAGGGACGGCCGGGCGGCAACTGGCCGGTGCCTTGATCAACAGTGCCGAACTCAATGTCGTCGGCTATCTGGATGATGATCCGCGTCTCAAGGGCGGCGTCATGGGTGGTTTGCCGATCTACGACCCCTCGGATCTTCCGGTACTTGCCGAATCTCTCGGCGTGCACAACGTGCTTCTTGCTCTTCCCTCCGCATCGCGGCAGCGTCGCAACGAAATCCTGGAGCACATCCGTAAAGCCAGGGTCAATGTTCGCACGTTGCCGGATCTCACTGCCCTGGCTCAGGGACGCATCGCCGTCTCCGACATCCGCGAGCTGGAAATCGAAGATCTGCTGGGAAGAGAAGCGGTCGCGCCGCGCCAGGAGCTACTCGACAAATCGATGCGCAACAAGGTGGTGATGGTCACCGGCGCTGGCGGCTCGATCGGCGGCGAGCTATGTCGTCAGATTCTGCGCACCGGGCCTTCCAGCCTGATCCTCATCGATCAGAACGAGTTTGCGCTTTATAATATTCATGCCGAATTGCAGAAGCTGGCCGAACTGTACAAACATGAAAATATGCAGATCGTTCCGATTCTGTGTTCCGTCCGCGATCAGGATCGCATGGAACATGTCATGCAGAGCTGGCGACCTCAGACGCTCTATCATGCAGCCGCTTACAAGCATGTTCCCCTTGTCGAACACAATGCCGTGGAAGGCATCAAGAACAATGTGATGGGTACGCTGGTCGCGGCACGCGCGGCGAATAAATGCGGCGTCTCGAATTTCGTGCTGATCAGCACAGACAAAGCCGTGCGTCCGACAAATGTGATGGGCGCCAGCAAGAGGCTGGCGGAAATGGTTCTGCAGGCGCTTGCGGCGGAATCGGCTATCGACAAAATGCGAACGAATTTCTCCATGGTCCGTTTCGGAAACGTCCTCGGCTCCTCCGGATCCGTCGTGCCGCTTTTCCGGCAGCAGATCAAGGAGGGCGGCCCGGTGACACTGACACATCCTGATATAACCCGCTATTTCATGACCATTTCGGAGGCTTCTCAACTCGTCATACAGGCCGGCGCGATGGCCGAGGGCGGAGATGTCTTCCTGCTCGACATGGGAGAGCCGGTTCGCATCGCAGATCTCGCCCGCAAGATGGTGGAGCTTTCCGGGCTGGCCGTCCGCGACGAAGACAACCCCGAAGGCGATATCGAGCTGTCCGTTACCGGTCTTCGGCCCGGCGAGAAGCTCTTTGAAGAACTGTTGATCGGGGACAACCCTGAAACAACCGAACATCCTCGGATTATGAAGGCGCGCGAGGATTTCCTGTCCTGGCCGGAGCTGTCGCGAAGGCTCAACACGCTCAACGCGGCATTGGACCGGAACGATATGATCGCTGCACGTGCGACATTGGCGGAGCTTGTTTCCGGCTATTCCTCAACGGGTGAGGTTTCTGATCTGGCTTTCACCGGCGCCGAGCCAATACGGCTGCCTCAGACAATTCAAAGCACGCTGTAGGGTCTGCAGGCTCAAGGCGTGCCCGACGTCAGTTCCGAACGACGGGCGCAAAACACGTGCTGCCCCGATCCGCACAAATAAGGGCGACCATGTAGGCGAAGATCGGATCCAAAGCTTTCTGATTGAACATGATGCCAAAGCTGCCTGTTATGACGTAGCTGCTGACGAGCAGAAGAGCGAGCGCAATCGCTAAATCCCGGCCCGGTCCCGGTTCTTTTCTCCACGCGCCGATCACGGGCGTCAGCAGCATCAGCGAAAGCGCTGCAATGCCGAAAACGCCGGCGTCGATTCCCGCGGTCAGAAAGCCGTTATGGACATGCGAGTAAGGCAACTGCGGCCTTATATTATCGGGAAGCTCTGCCAAAACCGAACTCATTCGGTTCTGCGGGCCATAACCTGTCAACGGGTCCTTACTGATTGCTGATAGTGCGCCTTTGTACAAGGCGAACCGGGCACTCAGCGACGTGATCTCGCCGTCGGTGCGTTCGAGCGACGTCAGATTTTCCTGAAGCGCCTGGATGCGATGGAGGATCTGGCCGCTGCCCAGGGTGAGAAGTCCCACCAACAGCAGAGAGCTGGTAATAGCCAGGCTGCGCAAACTCAGATGGAAGCTGTGTTTGCGAAAATACCAGAGAAAGATGACGATATGGATGGGAATGACCAGCCAGGCCGAGCGCGTTCCGGAAAGCAGAACGCAGCCTAGACCCGCGGCATATCCCAATATCGCAATTCTTTGCTCCACGCTTCTGGGAGATTGAATGTTGAGAAGCGCAATGCCGCCGAACAGAATACCTATCACGCCGAGGAGTGCAGCGTTGGACGTTCCAGCCTCTGCTCTCTCCATCAGAAACATGATCTGCAGGAGACTGAAAAGAAAGGTGACAATCATGCCGATGCCTGCGCCGAGGATAAAGAGCGGCACGAGACGGCCATCGGGAGATTGGCGCATTCGCGGCAATATCAGCCAGATGGAAAAGAAAGGCAGGAGCCGGAATATCCAGTCCGGTACTTCGGAGTAAGGCGGATTGATGAAAATGCTGGCGATCATCACCAGCGGATAGATCGACATGAAAATGGCAACGAGCCGGTCGGATTTCGACAGGTTCAAGGCGAGGCTGCCCGTCGCCAGACAGTAGACGCCCCACACCATCGACGCGAGGAGGATGAAGGAGTTAAAGTTCGGCGAAAGCCCTGGAAGGATTGCAAAGAGAAAGACGGCAATGCGGTTGTTTCGGTCGAGTGCGCTTCCGGCCTCGTCCCCCGGATAAAGCACTGCCATCTTGAGTTGTCTAAAATAATTCACTTTGCCGGTCCTGACCGTGTCGATGCTGCCTCGCTAAGGATCGTCATCACAGCTGTCAAGCTGTGATAACGGTGCAATCTATGGCTTCATTCGACGTGGTATTCCGGCAACAGGCATCCGGACAGACGTAGTTCTGTTCGATGATGGGTGGCAAGTGCGTGCGACGGTAAGGCCAGCTTGAACAGAAAACACGTCTGAGGTGCGAGCTTGATGTGACGGTGTAGCAAGCAGCCCGACGGGGCGCTCCGAGAAAAGAGAAGGCGGCGCCATCGGGATCGGCATGGCTAGTCGAAGAACCGATGCATGCGCCTCGTTGAAGTGACGCGGCTGCCGCTATCGCCAATATGGGCGTGTCGAACCTTCCGCCGACGATCGACCAAGGAGATAGCCAAGCCCGAATGCGACAATGCCGGTGGTGAGCAGCAATGCGCTTGCGGTATGCGGGTGCTCTCTGGCACCCAAGGCGACGGCATAAGCCTCACGTTTCATCTCTTTGGCTGCCGACTTCGCGACCTTGGTCAATCCCTCCGGCTGCTCAGCGGGCGTTCCGGTGAATCCGGCGTTCAAGTTCTGTTTGTCGGTCATGTCGGGCACCTTTCTGAATGGCAAGAGGTCTGAGATTGGCGCGAGGCGGAAGTTCAATCCTGCTCGCGTGTGCCGGGGGAGGCTTCGCGTTGATCGGCGTCATCGAGATCGGTCTTGACGAGGAAGGCATCCGTATGTTCGCGCGAGGCCTCTCGCAATGCTGCGAGGTTTGGAGGATTGTCGGCTTCGCCCTGCTGCGCATCGAGTTCATGTTCGGCCAGGGTCCAGTGATGCCCGTGCTTGCCTTCCGGCCTCCCTTCTTTCTCCCACAGGGAATATGCCCTTCCTCGGATCTCCTCCTCGCGAGTGGCTGCCGGCGACCCGCCGCTCGGCCTGTCGATTTGGTTTGCGGCTTGCCGAACCATCTTCCGTCCGCAAGCGTCCGCGGCGGGTGGAGTTTTCGGCCGGCCGCCGTCAGTCGTATTTTCGTTTGTCTTGCGTGGTGCTGGCTTTTTCATGGGGATCTCCTTGCGGATCTCAACCAACTTGGCCGATCTAAGTTCCAAACAAAGAGTGCCTCGGCGGTAGAGATCGGCTTTTCATTTCCGCGAGGTCTATGCCGTTCACCCGCGCTTGCGCGCTGTAATTGCCGTTCCATGTTTTTGCCTCGAGCCCGTGGCCCGCGGGTCGACTTGCTTCGCGAAGCGTCGAACCTTGAGCAGCGTCTCTTGGCACGGCGATAAAGCTGATATACTAGTATGCCACGGAGTTTCAGCGTCCCGGTATATCCATGCGGCAAGCATCAGAAACCGAAGTTTTGGTCGTCCCGACGTCGCGGGAGCCCGGGGGCAGGCTGCGCCGTATCACCACGGCCGGCGCCATCTACGATCGCCTCTATGCCGACATCGTGTCGCTGCGGATGCCGCCCGGCATGCTGCTGCAGGAAAAACGGATCGCCGATGATTTCGGCGTCAGCCGCACGCCGGTGCGCGAGGCGCTTCTCCGGCTTTCCGAAGGCGGACTGGTCGATATCTACCCGCAGTCGGGCACCGTCGTGTCGCGGGTGCCGGTCTCGGCGATCCCTGAGGCGGTCGTCGTGCGCAAGGCGCTCGAAGGCGCGACCGTCGAGGCTGCGGCTCTGACCGCGACGGCCACCGATATCGCCCGTCTCGATGCCATCATAGCCCGCCAGCAGGCCCATGCCGCGACCGGCAACGCCTCGAGCTTCCATGAGGAGGACGAGGCCTTTCATGAGGCGATCGCGCAGATCTCAGGTTATCCCGGCATCTGGGCAATCCTGAAAACGGTTAAGGTGCAGATCGACCGGGCTCGGCGCCTGACTTTGCCGGCGCTTGGGCGCACGGATAATGTCGTGCAGGAACACATGATCATCCGCGATGCGCTCGCCGCCCATGATGCGGCGGTTGCACGCAGCGCGATGACCCATCATCTGAGTGCCGTCATTCCCGATGTCGACGAGTTGCGCGCGCGTTACCCCGATTATTTCTGCTGACGGCAGACCAACACGAAACGAAAAGCGAGAGGGAAGGAAGAAGGATGCGACAGGGTTGGAGATGGTTCGGACCGGAAGCGCCGGTGACGCTAGATGATGTCCGCCAGACGGGCGCGACGAATATCGTCTCTTCATTGCATCAGGTGCCGATCGGGAGGGCCTGGACGGAGAAGGAAGTGCGCGAACGGCAGGCTCTGATCGAGACGACACCCGGCGACCGCTCGCCGCTCGTCTGGTCGGTGGTCGAGAGCATCCCGATCCCCGATGCCGTCAAGCGCAAGGGCGGGGAGGCGAAGGCCGAAATCGAGGCGTGGATCGCCAGTCTCGAAGCGGTCGCCGCCTGTGGTATTCCGATCGTCTGCTATAATTTCATGCCGGTGGTGGACTGGACCCGCACCGAACTCGATTTCGTGACGCCGACCGGCGCCACTGCCATGCGCTTCGACCACGAGCGTTTTGCAGCCTTCGATCTCTTCATTCTGGAACGGCCGGATGCGGCGCAGCACTATTCCAGCGAAGACCGTGAACGGGCGCGTATTGTCTTCGAAGCGATGACGGACGACGAGATCGCCGACATCACCCGCATCATCACTTCGGCTCTGCCGGGGTCCACCACCGAACCTCTGACCATTCCGGCTTTCCGCGAAAAGCTCGTCGCCTATAGTGGCATCGATGCCGCAAGACTGCGCCGGCATCTGATTGAATTCCTGGAGGCGGTGACGCCTGCTGCCGAAGCCCGCGGCGTCAAGCTGACGCTGCATCCCGATGATCCGCCGCGTTCGCTGTTCGGTCTGCCGCGCATCGCCTCGACGGCGGACGACTATGCCGCTCTCTTCGATGCGGTGCCGTCGGCGGCGAACGGCATGTGTTATTGCACCGGCAGCCTCGGCGTGCGCGCCGAAAACGACCTGCCGGCGATCGCCCGGCGTTTTGCTTCGCGCATCCACTTCGCCCATCTGCGCGCCACGACGCGCGAGGGTGACGGCCGGACATTCCATGAAAGCGCGCATCTGGAAGGCGACGTCGACATGGTCGCCGTTCTCAGCGAACTGGTCGCCGAAGACCGCCACCGCAGTCCCGAAGACACCATCGTGTTCCGATCGGACCATGGCCATCGCATGCTCGACGACCTCGACAAGGTCGTCACACCAGGCTACCCGGCGATCGGCCGCATGCGCGGCCTCGCCGAACTGCGCGGCATCCTGCATGCGCTGGGCGCTCCGCCAAACTGAGGTGTTGTCTCTGGCCGAGGAGGGGGCGAGACGTTGCCACTTGTCTCTTCTCCCCAGCGGGGAGAAGTGCCGGAGCGATAGCGAGGCGATGAGGGGGGCTTCACGGCACACCGCTCAATATTGCCCTTCCGCTTGCGCTCAATGCCGTCCCGAGCGCCATCATGGCGGTCGCCCTTGCCCTGACGCTCGACAAGCAGCCGATGCAGCTCGGCCTTTTGAGGGAAGGCGACTGGGCGGGGATATTCACCATGGCCATTGGCCTGTCGGCACTGCAGACGGTGCTCGAGGAAGGCAATAAGGAGGACTGGTTCTCCTCGCCCTTCATCGTCAAGCTCAGTATCGTTGCCTTTGCCTTCCTCGTCGCCTTCATTTGGATCGAGCTCACGGTGAAGAAGCCGCTGGTCAAGCTCAGCCTGCTCAGGCAGCGCAATTTCGGCATCGGCGTTGCCGTCAACGTGCTGGTCGGCGTCTCCCTCTTCGGCACGGTCTACATCCTGCCGCAATATCTCGGCCAGGTGCAGCGATACAATGCCGAGCAGATCGGCAACGTGCTGGCCTGGACCGGCCTGCCACAGCTGCTTTTGATCCCTCTCGTGCCGATGATGATGAAACGCTTCGATGCGCGGTATATCGGCTTCCTCGGCATCTCGATCTTCGCGATCAGCTGCTTCATGAACATCACGTTGTCCGCCGACACGGCAGGTGACCAGTTCTGGATCCCGAATATCGTCCGGGCCATCGGCCAGGCTCTCGTGCTGACGCCGATCACCGCCATCACCACCGCCGGCATTGCGCCTTCAGATGCGGCCGCCGCCTCGGGCCTGACCAACATGCTGCGCAATCTCGGCGGCGCTGTCGGCACGGCAACGCTCGGCACGGTGCTGACCAAACGCGAGCAGTTCCACTCGAACATCATCGGCCAGTCGGTAACGCTCGGCCGCGATGAAGTCCGCACCCGTCTCGACCAATTGACAGCCTATTTCGTCCAACATGGGGTCTCCGACCATACCGTCGCAGCCCAGAAGGCCGTCGTGGCGCTTGGCCAGGTCGTCAAACGCCAGGCCCTCATCCTCGGTTTTGCCGATACATTCGCCGTCATCGGCGTGGTTCTCGCCATTGCAGCCGTCGCCCTGCTGCTTACCCAAAAACCGCGGGCCGGCGGTGGCGCCGGCGCTCACTGAGACATCGGCGCTCGCCCGGCTTCCCGGCGAGCGCTTTCTGTCTGTCCCTATTCCGGAATTTTGACCGTGAAGGCGAAGCTCGCCACCGCACCCGGCGCCAGGATCGTGGTCGACGGCCTCGCCGACAGCTCGCTCGACCCTCCAGCTTCCGCAGCCGTTCCATGCCACGGCTCGATGCAGAGGAAGGGCGCACCCGGCTTGGTCCACAGCGCAAGGTTGGGCAGGTTTTCGAAATGGAACTGCATGGTCGGCCCGCCTTCGGCGCCGTAACTCAAGCTTTCGCCCGCACCATCAGGGAAAATCATCGCATCCTGCTCGAACATGGCGTGATCGAGCACCAGCCGGCCGGCATCGAACGGCGAGGGTAGGGTCGCGGGGTTGATGAGACCGCCTTCCAGCCGCACAAGCGCCGGCTCGCCTTTATTGTCGAGCGTCACGATATGGTCGCGCCTGGAAGCACCTGGCAATGGCCAGGCGAAGGCCGAATGGAAGCCGAGACCGAAGGGCATCGGCTTATGGTCGCGATTGGTAACCTCGGCCGTGACGGTCAACGCGCGGCCCTCGACCGCATGCACCACGGCCAGCTGAAATTCGAACGGATAGACCGCCCGGGTCGCATCCGAGGCGGCCAGTTCGAACCGGCACATCGTCTCAGTGGAGGCCGCAAGCACGAATTCGCTGCGGCGGGCAAAGCCATGCTGGGCCATCGGATAGACCATGCCGTCGATCGCGATCTTGTCATCCGGCGCCTTGCCGACGATCGGAAACAGGATCGGCGACCGCCCGGTCCAGAAGGCTGCGTCGCCGGTCCATAACCACGAGCGTCCGTCGCTTGACCTCAGCGCCTGCATCTCGGCGCCGAGAGAGGAGACATCGACTGTGAGATCCTCATTCCCGATCCGGATGGAGATTGGCATCGCGTTTCCTTTCGCATTGGTGCGGCACCAAGCCATACCGTTCCGCACCGGGGATTTCCACCCAATAGAGAGGCTCGACGGCTGATGTGCCAGCCGACGCCGCGTCATTTTCGCATCGCGCCCAATCTCGCGATCACCTCGTTCGGGATGCCGTAGCGCTGAATGGCGTCGCGGTTGTTCCGCAAGCCGCAGATCTCGCGTTGGATGAAAAACGCCCAGACGGCGTCGGAGGCTTCGTTGACAAGTCTCTCGCGTTCTTCGGCGCTCTGGCGATCGGGAGCCCAGGCCTTCAGGGCGGCAAGGGCTGCCTCCACCTTTAGCCCGTGACGTCCGAGCGAATCCGCGCGTTCCGACATCAACTCGTATTCGAGGACGTTGAAGCCGTTTCTATCCTGCTCGGATTGTCTGAAGGATTGCGGCGGACGAACGCTCATTGGCACAGGTCTCCGTTGGCGTGAGCCGCGATATTATCCAATCCTGTTGCAAATTAAAGAAGGTGAGCATGATGTGGTTCGAAAACCGCTCAGGCTTTTCGGCATCATATTCTTGATCGAGAGGGTGGGAAACAGGGCTATCCTGCGATTTCCCCGCATGGCATAAGCGCGCCAAAATCTCCTTCTCCAGGCGCCGCGTAAATCATGATCCGTATCGAAAATATCAGCAAGCAGCTCAGCCACCGCATCCTCTTCATCGAGGCTTCCGCAGCGCTCAACAGAGGCGAGAAGATCGGTCTCGTCGGCCCGAACGGCGCCGGCAAGACGACCGTTTTCCGGATGATCAACGGCGAGGAGCAGCCCGACGAGGGGCAGGTCTCCTGCGAGAAGGGCGTCACCATCGGCTATTTCAACCAGGACGTCGGCGAGATGGCCGGCCACAGCGCCGTCGCCGAGGTGATGAACGGCGCCGGGCCGGTCAGCATCGTTGCTGCGGAGTTGCGCGAGCTCGAAGCCGCCATGGCCGATCCCGAGCAGGCCGACGACATGGACAACATCATAGAGCGCTATGGCGAGGTGCAGGCGCGCTACGAGGAGCTGGACGGTTACGCGCTCGAGGGACGCGCCCGCGAAGTGCTCGCGGGCCTGAGCTTCAGCCAGGAGATCATGGACGGCGATGTCGGCGCGCTGTCGGGCGGCTGGAAGATGCGCGTGGCGCTTGCCCGCATTCTGCTGATGCGCCCCGATGTCATGCTGCTCGACGAGCCGAGCAACCATCTGGATCTGGAAAGCCTGATCTGGCTGGAAGAGTTCCTGAAGGGTTATGAGGGCGCGCTGCTGATGACCTCGCACGACCGCGAGTTCATGAACCGCATCGTCACCAAGATCATCGAGATCGACGGCGGCATGCTGACGGCCTATTCCGGCGACTACGAATTCTACGAGCAGCAGCGGGCGCAGAACGAGAAACAGCAGCAGGCCCAGTTCGAGCGCCAGCAGGCGATGCTCGCCAAGGAAATCAAGTTCATCGAGCGGTTCAAGGCGCGCGCCTCGCATGCCTCGCAGGTGCAGAGCCGCGTCAAGAAGCTGGAGAAGATCGACCGGGTAGAGCCGCCTAAGCGCCGCCAGTCGGTCGCCTTCGATTTCCAGCCTGCACCGCGCTCTGGCGAGGACGTGGTCAGCCTGAAGGGCGTCCACAAGAAATACGGCAGTCGAAGCATTTATGAAGGGCTGGATTTCATGGTGCGGCGCCGGGAACGCTGGTGCATCATGGGCATCAACGGCGCCGGCAAATCGACGCTGCTGAAACTGGTGACGGGCACTGCCGAGCCTGACGAAGGCAGCGTCGCTCTCGGCGCCAGTGTCAAGATGGGCTATTTCGCCCAGCACGCCATGGATATTCTCGATGGCGAGCACACCGTCTTCCAATCGTTGGAACACCGTTTTCCCCAGGCAGGGCAGGGGCCTTTGCGTGCGCTAGCCGGATGTTTCGGCTTCTCCGGCGACGATATCGAAAAGCGGTGTCGGGTGCTGTCAGGCGGTGAGAAGGCGCGGCTGGTCATGGCAATGATGCTGTTCGACCCGCCGAACCTGCTCGTGCTCGACGAGCCGACGAACCACCTCGACCTCGACACCAAGGAAATGCTGATCAAGGCGCTGTCGCAATATGAGGGCACCATGCTGTTCGTCTCGCACGACCGGCATTTCCTGGCGGCACTCTCCAACCGGGTGCTGGAGCTGACGCCCGACGGCATCCATCAATATGGCGGCGGCTATACCGAATATGTGGCGCGCACCGGTCAGGAGGCGCCCGGCCTGCGAAGCTGACGATTATTTTGCCCGGCATGTCGAAACCATCAGTGTCGAAACGACCGGTGAAGAGCCGGCTAGCGACATCGATTGGCCGCTCGGGGCAACGGAGGAGAAAACGCACCGCGGCCTTTGCGGATCCATCGGGCCATGTTCGGGAAGTCGCGCGGGAATTGCGCTAGACGGCTGCCGCGCGTCTGAAATCGGCTCCAAATTTTAGGGGTTGCGACACGCGGTTCGATCGGTTGCGGACGGATTCGACGGTTGTCGCCACGATGATGACCAAATTCCGTGGTGTTCGGAGGCCTCTTCATGCAATCGGGGACGGGCGCATCGGCATGGACTGGATCAATCGTTATATCGATCAGCCGCTACTGCACGGCGCGGCGGGTTTGCTGCGGAGTTGGCATCTCCGCACGCGGCAACCGCCGGAGCTGCTGGAGCCGACGTGGAATCTCGTTGTGCTCTCCTTTCTCCTGATCGCGAGCGGGCAGGTCATGGCCGGCGAGACTTTCACGCTCAGTGTTGCCGCGCTGGTCATGCTGGCGCTGCCGTCCGCGCGAAAGCTGCTTTCGGCTGTGAAGGCAGGGCAAGGCAGTTACGGCGCCCGGGAGTACAAGTCGCTGAGAGCACGCGCCATCGCCAAACGTGAGGCAGAGTGGTCGGTGCGGATCATCGTCCTCTTCGCATCGGCCTGCCTTCCGTTCATCGCCCGCATCGACGATCCGGTGGGAGCCTGTTTCATGCTGGGAGCCAGCATCTGGTTCGTGCTGACCGGGCCGCTCAAGGCCTATCTCGACGCGGCCGAACCTCCCGAGCCGAATGAAGGCGACCGGATGTATAGCGGCGTCTTTCACGTCGGCTGAATGGAACTGCTGCGACGTTGCAGGCCCCGGCCATTAGGCAGATGGGAACCAAATGGGGCTGCCTCCGTTATCTCCGCAGCAACGTACAAGGAGATTGCGATGCTTTATTACGCTCTGGTGTTTCTCGTCGTGGCCTTGATTGCCGGCGTCCTCGGATTTGGCGGCATCGCAGGGGCTTCAGCTTCCATTGCCCAGGTTCTGTTCTTCATTTTCCTGGTGCTGTTCGTCGTATCGCTCGTCATGCAACTGATGCGAAAAGTATAACGCGAACAGATTAAAGTATAAAAACCCGGCGAAACATCCGCCGGGTTTTTCTTTATTGCCACATTCGGTTTGACGTCTCTGTCACTGAAGGTTTCCGTCCCGGTCGTGGTCGGCTGTCGCGAAATCCGCCATCACCCGCTGCATGAATTCGCTTCGGCTGATCCGGCCGTTGTGGTTCGCGTCGGTCAAAGTGAATTGCTCGACCGTCAGGATCTGCACCGTCTCGTCGGACTGCAGGCTGCCGTCCTTGTTCTTGTCGAGACTTCCGAAAGCCGTGCCCATGAAGGTCTCGTATTCCGATCGGTCGACGGTCTTGCTGGTATTTGCGTCAAGCCGATCCATGTGGCCCTGATACATCGATCCGGGCTGTTGCTGTTGTTGCGCCGCTGCCCCAACGCATTGGCACAGTATGAATGTGGTCACCAAAGCCAAGGTCTTCATCGCTTGATATCCCTCCCCAATTAGCGGCAAGCCAGACGGTTGCCGACGTAACCGCCGCCGCCGATGCCGGCGCCGACAGCAAGCACCTGCCCGGTTCCGGCGCCGATCGTGCTGCCGATCAAGCCACCGACAATCGCGCCGCCGACGGTTCCAGCGATGCAGCCGAATTCTGAATTACGATCTGCGACGGCCTGCGACGTCGGGCCGGACTGGCAGGCGGAGATGGCAAGGCATCCCGCCAGTATGATGTTTGTCCTGTGTATGCGCATCTTTCCCTCCCGATAAATTACCCGTTATCTCCAATATAGATCGGCAGGCGTACGATTGTCCGGCCCCCGCGAAAATATCGCCTACTGATATTTCTCAAATTCAGACTTAGTTTCTGTTCGAACAGAAGCAGAATTCCGGAAAACAAGCGGAAATTCTGCGGCAATGCCAAGCAATCATGCCGTTTCCTCTCCAGTTGCAGTACTGCATGGAGAGTATTTTCAAATAGTACAGCTATCTATACGGCATGGCAACCTGCGCGATCATTGATCGCCTATCCAAATAGGGGCGCCTGCGATGTGCATGATACCGCTCGTCGAGAGTTGACGGCGATCAAGATCGTGCCTTTCCGGCAACCATCCCTGACAAGATCGTGAAATAACCGGATGACGCGAAAAGGTGCCTTCGAAATGTCCCAATGGGAGCTGAACCGTAAGCGTGTTTGTCGCTTGCGCCCTCCCAGGCGCTTTGACATGCGATGCGTAAATGATGCCGGTTCGGGATCGTTTTGCGGTTCCGTCCGTTATCTGTTGCCGAATCTGGTGGCGAGTAGCCGGGTATGCTCCCGTCACGATTTGAGAAGGAGAGACTTATGAACAAAATTCTTGCGACGGCGTTTGCCGCGGTATCGTTGACGTTTGTCGGCGCTGGGGCGGTCAATGCCGCCGACCTCGGCAACAGGACATATGAAGAGCCGGACCTGCGCAATGGCGTGAAGATCGGTTACCTCACCTGCGATATCGGCGGCGGCACGGGTTACGTGCTCGGTTCCTCCAAAGAGGCCGACTGCATCTTCCAGTCGACCGTCGGCAACGAACTTTCGGATCGTTATACGGGTGAAATGAGAAAGCTCGGCATCGACCTTGGCTTCACCACGCGCAGCCGCCTGATCTGGGCCGTGTTCGCGCCGACGGCCGGCTATCACCGCGGATCGCTCGCCGGCCTCTACGTCGGCGCCACCGCCGAAGCGACGCTCGGCGCCGGTGTCGGCGCCAATCTCCTGGTTGGTGGCACTTCCGGTTCGATCCATCTGCAGACGGTCAGCCTGACCGGTCAGCTCGGCCTCAACGTTGCGGCCGGCAGCGCCTCGATGACGCTCACACCAGCCAATTGATATGGCCTTTTTGACATCCCCTGCCGCGTCGCGGCAGGGGATGTCATCTCGTCTGGGGCGCGATTTCGCACCCTCGCATGCCCAGGCCGGATCACGACATGATGGATATTCGAATGGCAACGCCTGGCGAGGACGAGATCCTGGTCGGGCACTATCTAAAGATCTGGGACAGCTACGGCACACCACCGGAACACTACAGGCCTGATGCCGGGGCGCGGATATTGTCTTCATCAGAAGCGGTCGCGAAGAGCGCCGCCTGACCTCGTTCCTCGCCATCGTCGACGGTGACATTGCCGGTTCCGCATCCTGCCAGCTGCACCAATCGCCGTTTCCGGAGATCATCCGGCCGGAACAGCGGCTGCACGGTTACATCTGGTCCGTCTATGTTGACGACGCCTTCCGCCGGCGTCGGCATCGCACTTGCGTTAACCAACAAGGCTGTCGACTATCTGAATCGATCGGCTGCACGACTGCTGTCATTCATGCCTCCGATGCCGGCGAACCCGTCTATCACGCCACTGGTTTCGAACTGGCGAAAGAAATGCGCCTGAAGTTTTCGGCGGAGTAGCGACCGGCGATCGCCGGAGCCGCCGCCAGCTTTCCGCCTACGCTTTCGCTCGGCCGGGTGCGATAAAAGTAGCGATCGTCGCCTCGTCATGGCCGGCCTCACGCAGGAAGCGGCTGGCGAATTCGATGGCAGGACTTCTAAGGGCCTCGTCCGGTCTAATCAGGTGAAAGGCCACATGATAATCGAGCGTCCGCTCCGACACCGCGACGACGCGCCCGGTGGCCAACGCGGCATCCGACAGCGGCGGCCGCGCGAGCGCGATCCCGAGGCCCTGCGCGCAGGCATCGATCACCAGATTATAGTCCTCGAAGCGCCGATCATGGCCGCGTGGTATATAGTCGACGCCCTCACGAGAGAGCCAGCGCCGCCAGCCTTCAATATTCGAATCGTGCAGGATCGGCAGATCGAGCAGCGCCAAGGCATCGGAGCGCTGCCCGAGCCGCTCCGCCAGCGCCGGGGCGGCGATCGGAAATGATTTCTCCTGCCAGAGCGGCAGGGCGCGCACGCCGGCCCATGGTCCCTTGCCGCAGCGAATGGCAAGATCCGCGCCTTCGCCGAAATCCGCCAGCCGGTGTTCGAGCGTCAGCTCGACATGCAGCTCGTTTCCTTCGAGCTTCGGCAGGCGTTGAAACAGCCATAGAGAGGCGACAGAGGGCGTCACCGAAAGGCGTACCACCGCCTTGTTGCGGCGAGGCAGCCAGCGTTCGCCGCTATTGCCGAGCAGCGTAAGTGCTTCTTCCGCCCGCGCGAAAAACCGCATGCCTTCCGGCGTCAGGCGCACGCCTCGGGCTTCGCGCGCAAACAGGCGAACGCCCATCCAGCGCTCCAGCCGCGAGACCTGCCGCGACACCGCGCCGTGGGTGATGCCGCTTTCCTCGGCGGCAGCCGAAAACGATCCGAGCCGGGCGGCGCGGGCAAAGGTCTCGATCGTATCGAGCGGCGGAAGCACTGGCGAGCTGTGAACCATGCGCACATTTGATCATCGATTGCGATGCTTTTCAAGCACGCATCGAAGGCCTAATCACTGTCGCAGGAACATATGGAGGCAAAAATGAGCATGGTGGCAAGCGTACCGGTTTCGACGAAACAGCAAGGCGGGTTCGATCTGGTCGCCTTTGCGGCGATCGTCGTCACCATCCTCTCCTGGGCTTCCTCCTTCGTGGTGATCCGCATCTGTCTCGGACCGCTGACGCCGATCGAACTGGCGACGGCGCGTTATGTGGCAGCCGGCGTCATCGCCCTCGTCTATCTCGTCATCTATCGGCCGATGCCGGAAAAACGCGATTTTTTCCGCCTCTCCGTTGCCGCGGTGCTCTTCATCGCCGCCTATGCGGTTCTGCTGAACACTGGCGAGCAGACCGTTGCGGCGGGACCGGCAAGCTTCATCATCAACACCATGCCCGTCTTCACTGCCCTTATTGCCACATTCGCGCTCGGCGAGCGCTTCGGCCGCTGGGGCTGGGTGGGCACGGCAGTTTCCTTCGGCGGCGTGGCGCTGATCGCGGTCGCCTCCGACAGCGGCTTCAGGCTCGATCCGAATGCCGTCCTCATCCTTGGCGCAGCGCTCTGCTCGGCAGTCGCCAGCGTGCTGCAGAAGCCGCTGCTCGGGCGGTTGCCGGCGCTTGCCGTCACTGCCTGGATTCTGCTCATCGGTTCCGTGCCGCTGTTTCCGGCCGTTCCGGCGACGATCGAGGCGCTGGCCGCCGCACCGGCGGAGGTGAACTGGGGCGTTGCCTATCTCGTTATCTTCCCGACCGCGATCGGCTATCTCACCTGGGCAATCGCCCTGAAGCGGCTGACGGCCGCCCGCGCCTCGAATTTCCTCTACGGCGTTCCCCCCGTCGCCACGCTGATCGGGTTCGTCTGGCTGGGCGAAACACCGACGGCGCTCGGCGCGGTCGGCGGAGTCATGGCAATCCTCGGCGTGCTCGTCGTCAACGTGATGCGGAAGCGGTAGCGTCGAATTCGGGCCGGGAAGGCGGCCCGGTAACAGATAGGCATTGCGCTGCGGTTCGCTTTCTTTAAAACGAAAGCAGATCGAAAGGCGCACGCTCATGTTCTTGACCGACCGGCAAATTGAAATCGTGGCGATTGCGAAATCGAGCGGCAGGGTTCTGGTCGAGGAGCTCGCCTCCCGCTTTTCGGTGACGCCACAGACGATCCGCAAGGACCTCAACGATCTCTGCGATGCGCAGGTGCTGACGCGCATCCATGGCGGCGCCACATTCCCGAGCGGGACCGAGAATGTCAAATACGAAGCGCGCCGTCAGATCGCCGCTTCCGAGAAGCAGGCGATCGGCATTGCCGCGGTCGAGCTGATTCCGAGCGGGGCCTCGCTATTCATCAATATCGGAACCACGACCGAGGCGGTGGGCGAGGCGCTCGCCAACCATCACGAGCTGATGGTGATCACCAACAATATAAATGTTGCCAATAGGTTACGTCTGCTGCCGGCGATCGAGGTGGTGATCGCAGGCGGGGTCGTGCGCGGTTCGGACGGCGGGATCGTCGGCGAGGCGGCCGTCGATTTCATCCGCCAGTTCAAGGTCGACTACGCCGTGATCGGCGCGTCGGCGATCGATATCGACGGCGCGCTTCTTGACTATGATTTTCGCGAAGTGAAGGTCGCCCAGGCCATCATCGCCAATGCCCGGCATGTCATTCTCGTTGCTGATTCGACGAAGTTCGAACGCACGGCACCGGTCAGGATCGGTCAGCTTTCCCAGGTTCATACCTTCATCACCGATCGCTGTCCTGTGCCGTCGATCCGCAATCTCTGCCTCGAAAACAATGTGAAACTGATCGAAACGAACGGCAGATCTCGCTAGACAACGGACCCTCACAAACATTCGTTTGACATTCGTATTCCTTTCGTTTTAACTGATGTTACTTTCGCAATTGCGCAAGTTTTGTGCGATGCGAAATTGACTGCGGGCTCGGAGGGGGAATTGGGCCGAAATATTCACGACATATTCGTCATCGGTGGCGGCATTAACGGCTGCGGCATTGCGCGCGATGCCGTCGGGCGCGGTTATTCGGTGGCGCTGGCGGAGATGAACGATTTCGCCTCGGGTACCTCGTCGGGCGCCACCAAGCTGATCCATGGCGGCCTGCGTTACCTCGAGCATTACGAGTTCCGGCTGGTGCGTGAATCGCTGATGGAGCGCGAGATCCTCTGGGCGATGGCCCCGCACATCATTTGGCCGCTGCGCTTCGTGCTGCCCTACCACAAGGGTGGCATCCGCCCGGCCTGGCTGATCCGGCTCGGCCTCTTCCTCTACGACCATCTTGGCGGCCGCAAGCTGTTGCCGCCGACATCGGTGCTCGACATGCGCCGCGATCCGGCCGGAAAGCCGCTGAAAGCGCTGTTTTCCAAGGCCTTTGAATATTCCGATGGTTGGGTCGACGATGCCCGCATGGTGGTGCTGAACGCCCGAGACGCGGCCGACAAAGGCGCGCAGATCATGCCGCGCACCAAAGTGGTGTCGGCAAGGCGCGAGAATGGGCTGTGGCAGATCGAGACCACCGATACCGTCTCCGGTCGCAATGACAGCCATCAGGCCCGCATGCTGGTCAATGCTGCCGGTCCCTGGGTCGACCATGTCATTCGTTCCGCCTTTGGCCAGAACGAAGCCCATCATGTCCGCCTCGTCCAGGGTAGCCATATCGTCGTGAAGAAGAAATTCGACGATGTGAGAGCCTATTTCTTCCAGAATCCCGACAACCGCATCATCTTCGCCATTCCCTATGAGGGTGACTTCACCCTGATCGGCACCACGGATCGCGACTACACCGCTGATCCCAAGGACGTCCGGATTTCGGAGGAGGAGACCGCCTACCTTTGCAACGCAGCGTCGGAATATTTCAAGGAGCCGGTGAGGCCGGAGGATATCGTCTGGACCTATTCGGCGGTCAGGCCGCTTTATGACGATGGCGCCTCGAAGGCGCAGGAAGCGACGCGCGACTATGTGCTGAAGCTGGAAGGCGAGGGTGACGCTGCGCCGTTGCTCAACGTTTTCGGCGGCAAGCTCACCACCTATCGCCGGCTTTCCGAACATGCGCTGGAGAAGATCGGTGCTGCGATCGGCGCCAAAGGCGCCCCGTGGACGGCCAAAAGCCATCTGCCGGGCGGCGATTTCCCTGTCCGGGGTTACGAGGCGCAGGTTGACAAGCTCAAGCGGCGTTATTCGTTCCTCGCCGATCGGCATGCCCGCCGGCTGGTGCGCCGCTACGGTACAAAGGCAGAGCTGTTACTTGGCGATGCCCGCGGCATCGACGATCTCGGACGGCTGTTCGGCGGCGATCTCTACGAGGCAGAGGTCACCTATCTCGTCGAGCAGGAATGGGCCCGGCACGCCGAAGACGTGCTGTGGAGGAGAACAAAGGATGGTCTGCGCCTTTCGAGGGAGCAGGCCCAGTCACTGGAGGAGTACATGGCTGCCATGCCGGCGATGGCCGGGTAGGAGCCATGTGGTCCCGATGCGTGGAGGCACGGGAATCGGAATGCTGGAACTGCGAAACGCCGCCAAGATGGTGGGCGCGGACTATCATATCTATCCGACCGACCTGGTTCTCGAGCGGGGCACGCTGAACGTCCTGCTCGGGCCGACGCTCGCGGGTAAGACCTCGCTGATGCGGCTGATGGCGGGGCTCGACCGGCCGACCGGCGGCTCCATCCATTTCGACGGCACTGACGTCACCGGCATGCCGGTGCAGAAGCGCAACGTCGCTATGGTCTACCAACAGTTCATCAACTATCCGGCGCTGACCGTCTACGACAACATCGCCTCGCCGATGCGCATATCGGGCAAGGATGCCGCGACGATCGACCGTGAGGTGCGCAAGGCGGCCGAGCTGCTGAAGCTGACGCCCTATCTCGACCGCACCCCGCTCAATCTGTCCGGCGGCCAGCAGCAGCGCACGGCGCTTGCGCGCGCACTCGTCAAGAATGCCAGCCTCGTGCTGATGGACGAGCCGCTCGCCAATCTCGATTACAAGCTGCGCGAGGAACTGCGCGAGGAACTGCCGAAGATCTTTGCCCAATCCGGCGCGATCTTCGTCTATGCGACGACCGAGCCTTCCGAGGCGCTCCTGCTTGGCGGCAATACGGCAACGCTGAACCAGGGCCGGGTGACCCAGTTCGGGCCGACGATCGAGGTCTATCGCCGACCCGTCGATCTCGCCACCGCCGGCATTTTCGCCGATCCGCCGCTGAACACCCTCGACGTCACGAAATCCGGCAATGTGTTCACGCGTCCGAGCGGGGTGACGATCTCGGTTCCCTCGCATCTGGCCGTCGTGCCGGATGGTCCCGCCACCATCGCCTTTCACCCGCATCATCTCGGCCTTGCGCCGCAGACCGGCGACGCGGCCCGCCTGCAGGCGCGTACGCTGGTTTCCGAAATCACCGGCTCGGAGAGCTTCGTTCACCTGGAATATGACGGTGTGCGCTGGGTGATGCTGGCGCACGGCATTCACGACATCGATCCCGACATGGAAGTTGAGGCCTTTCTCGACACTCGCCACCTGATGGCCTTCGGCAGCGACGGCCGCGCCATCGCTGCGGCCGGCCGCGCTACTGCAGCAGCTGGAAAGGCGTAGGAGAGCACAATGGCACGCATCACCCTCGACCATATCCGCCACGCCTACGGCGCCAATCCGAAGTCCGACAAGGATTATTCGCTGAAGGAAGTCGACCACGAATGGAACGATGGCGGCGCCTATGCGCTGCTCGGCCCTTCCGGCTGCGGCAAGACCACGCTGCTCAACATCATCTCCGGGCTGCTACAGCCCTCGCACGGCCGCATCCTCTTCGACGGCAACGATGTCACGAACCTTTCGACGCAGAGCCGCAACATCGCCCAGGTCTTCCAGTTCCCCGTCATCTACGACACGATGACCGTTTACGACAATCTCGCCTTTCCCCTGCGCAACCGCGGTGTGGCCGAGGCGGATGTCGACCGGCGTGTCCGCGATATCCTCGAAATGATCGATCTCGCCGGCTGGGCCAGGCGCAAGGCGCAGGGCCTGACCGCTGACCAGAAGCAGAAGATCTCGCTCGGCCGCGGACTGGTGCGCAACGACGTCAACGCCATCCTGTTCGATGAGCCGCTGACCGTTATCGACCCGCATATGAAATGGGTGCTGCGCTCGCAGCTGAAGCGGCTGCACAAGCAGTTCGGCTTCACCATGGTCTATGTCACCCACGACCAGACCGAGGCGCTGACTTTCGCCGAGAAGGTCGTCGTCATGTATGACGGCCAGATCGTCCAGATCGGCACGCCGGCCGAGCTCTTCGAGCGGCCGAGCCATACCTTCGTCGGATATTTCATCGGTTCGCCGGGCATGAATTTCATGCCGGCCAGGATCGAGGGCAGCGCTGTTAAGGTCGGAGACGAGACCCTGACGCTGGATTACGCGCCGAAGACGTCAGGCACGGCCAAAACCGAACTCGGAATCCGTCCCGAATTCATTCGCCTCGGACGGGAGGGCATGCAGGTCACGATCAGCAAGGTCGAGGATATCGGTCGGCAGAAGATCGTGCGCGCCCGCTTTGCCGGCCAGCCGATCGCCATCGTCGTGACTGAAGACGCCGACATTCCCGCGGACGCCCGCGTCACCTTTGATCCGTCCGCCATCAGCATCTACGCCGACAGTTGGCGTGTCGGCAGGGAGGCCTGAACCATGCAGAAGACGTGGAATAACAAAGCCTGGTTTCTGGTCCTGCCGGTGCTGCTGCTCGTGGCGTTTTCGGCCGTCATCCCGCTGATGACCGTCGTCAATTATTCAGTGCAGGATACGTTCGGCAACAACGAGTTCTTCTGGGCCGGTACCGACTGGTTCGTCCAGACCCTGCATTCCGACCGCTTCTGGGAATCGCTCCAGCGAAATCTGCTGTTCTCCTTCATCATCCTGGCGCTGGAGATTCCGCTTGGCATCTTCATCGCGCTCAACATGCCGAAATCAGGACCGGGCGTTCCCGTCTGCCTGGTGCTGATGGCGCTGCCGCTGCTCATTCCGTGGAACGTCGTCGGCACCATCTGGCAGGTCTTCGGACGCGTCGATATCGGCTTGCTCGGCCACACGCTCGAAGCCATCGGCCTCGACTATAATTATGTCCGCGATCCCATCGATGCCTGGGTGACGGTTATCGTCATGGATGTCTGGCACTGGACAAGCCTCGTCGTGCTGCTTTGCTATGCGGGCCTGGTGTCGATCCCGGACGCCTATTACCAGGCCGCCAAGATCGACGGCGCCTCGCGCTGGTCCGTCTTCCGCTACATCCAGCTGCCGAAGATGAAGCGGGTACTGCTGATTGCCGTGCTCCTGCGCTTCATGGACAGCTTCATGATCTATACCGAGCCTTTCGTGGTCACCGGCGGCGGGCCCGGCAATTCGACGACCTTCCTCTCCATCGACCTCGTGAAGATGGCCGTCGGCCAATTCGACCTTGGCCCGGCGGCGGCGATGTCGATCATCTACTTCCTCATCATCCTGCTGCTCTCATGGGTATTCTACACCGTGATGACCAGCAGCGACGCGAGCTAAAAGGGAGGGCGAGAATATGACCAACAAATACAAACCTGCAGGCAGCCTCTCCTGGCTCGTTCCGACGATCTACATCATCTTCCTGATCCTGCCGATCTACTGGCTCGTCAATATGAGCTTCAAAGAGAATTCCGAGATCACCGGCGCCTTCTCGCTCTGGCCGACGAACCCGACGCTGCGCAACTACACGGTCATCTTTACCGATCCGTCCTGGTATAATGGCTATATCAACTCGATCATCTATGTGGTGATGAACACGGTGATCTCGGTTGCTGCGGCGCTGCCGGCAGCCTACGCCTTCTCGCGCTACCGTTTCCTCGGCGACAAGCACCTGTTCTTCTGGCTGCTGACCAACCGCATGGCGCCGCCGGCGGTCTTCGCGCTGCCGTTCTTCCAGCTCTATTCGGCCTTCGGCCTGATCGACACGCACATCGCCGTGGCCCTTGCACACTGCCTGTTCAACGTGCCGCTCGCCGTCTGGATCCTCGAAGGCTTCATGTCCGGTGTGCCGAAGGAGATCGACGAGACCGCCTATATCGACGGTTATTCCTTCCCGCGTTTCTTCATCAAGATCTTCATTCCGCTGATCGCCAGCGGCGTCGGTGTCGCGGGCTTCTTCTGCTTCATGTTTTCGTGGGTCGAGCTGCTGCTGGCCCGCACGCTGACGACGACGGCGGCAAAGCCGATCTCGGCGATCATGACGCGAACGGTCTCCGCCTCGGGCATGGACTGGGGCGTGCTGGCAGCGGCCGGCGTGCTCACCATCATTCCGGGCGCACTCGTCATCTATTTCGTCCGCAACTACATCGCCAAGGGCTTCGCGCTCGGGCGCGTTTGAGGAGGAGACGGTCATGAATTTTTCCTGGATGGCCTGGACGCTGCCGACGACGCTGTTCTTCCTGACGATCCTGGCGCTTCTGATCGCCATGAGTGTCTGGGAATATTTTTCGCCGGGCGGCTCGCCGCGCACGGGCGTGCTGCGTTTCGAGACGACCCGCGGCGACCGGCTCTTCATTTCGCTGCTGGGAGCAGCGTTCATTCATCTTGCATGGCTTGGGCTCGGTGGGCCTAACCTGTGGTGGGCTCTCGCCATCTCCGTGGTCTACGCCATCGGCGTCTTCCGCTACGTGTGACGGCAAGGAGAAGACAGATGGCCGGGGGTACCGGCCGCCTGAGACGTGACTGCAATCGCAAACCCTGGGAGGATATTATGCGAAGGCACTTATTGACGACGACAGCAGGCTTGCTGCTGGCAATGACAGCATCGGCTTATGCCGGCATGGACGAGGCCAAGACGTTCCTCGACAAGGAAGTCGGTGATCTCTCGGCGCTTCCGCGCGCCGACCAGGAAAAGGAAATGCAGTGGTTCGTTGATGCTGCAAAGCCTTTCGCCGGCCTGGACATCAAGGTCGTGTCCGAAACTATCACGACCCATGAATACGAATCGAAGGTGCTGGCGCCCGCCTTCACGGCGATCACCGGCATCAAAATCACGCACGACCTCATCGGCGAAGGCGACGTGGTCGAGAAGCTGCAGACGCAGATGCAATCGGGCGAAAACATCTATGACGCCTATATCAACGATAGCGACCTGATCGGCACCCATTGGCGCTATCAGCAGGCCCGCTCGCTGACCGACTGGATGGCCAACGAAGGCAAGGATGTCACCAATCCCGGCCTCGACATCGACGACTTCATCGGCAAGTCCTTCACCACGGCGCCTGACGGCAAGCTCTACCAGCTGCCTGACCAGCAGTTCGCGAACCTCTATTGGTTCCGTTACGACTGGTTCAACGACGAGAAGAACAAGGCGGACTTCAAGGCGAAGTACGGCTACGATCTCGGCGTGCCGGTCAACTGGTCGGCCTATGAGGATATTGCCGAGTTCTTCACCGGCCGCGAGATCGACGGCAAGAAGGTCTTCGGTCATATGGACTACGGCAAGAAGGACCCATCGCTCGGATGGCGCTTCACCGATGCCTGGCTGTCTATGGCCGGCAACGGCGACAAGGGCATCCCGAACGGCAAGCCGGTCGATGAATGGGGCATCAAGGTCGACGAGAACTCCCGTCCGGTCGGCTCGTGCGTCGCGCGCGGCGGCGATACCAACGGCCCTGCTGCGGTCTATTCCATCCAGAAATATCTGGACTGGATGAAGGCCTATGCACCGGCTGCCGCCCAGGGCATGACCTTCTCCGAGTCCGGCCCGGTCCCATCGCAGGGCGAAGTCGCCCAGCAGATGTTCACCTACACGGCCTTCACAGCCGATTTCGTCAAGGAAGGCCTGCCGGTCGTCAATGCGGACGGCACGCCGAAATGGCGTTTCGCACCGAGCCCGCATGGTGTCTACTGGAAGGACGGCATGAAGCTCGGCTATCAGGATGCCGGTTCGTGGACGCTGATGAAGTCTACGCCTGACGACCGCGCCAAGGCGGCCTGGCTCTATGCCCAGTTCGTCACCTCGAAGACCGTCGACGTGAAGAAGAGCCACATGGGCTTGACCTTCATTCGCCAGTCGACGCTGGATCACAAATCCTTCACCGATCGTGCGCCGAAACTCGGCGGTCTGATCGAGTTCTATCGTTCGCCGGCCCGCCTGCAGTGGTCGCCGACCGGTACGAACGTTCCTGACTATCCGAAGCTCGCTCAGCTTTGGTGGCAGGCGATTGGTGATGCCTCTTCCGGCGCCAAGACGGCGCAGGGGGCGATGGACTCGCTCTGCGCCGAACAGGAAAAGGTGCTGCAACGACTGGAACGCGCCAAGGTCCAGGGTGACATCGGCCCGAAGCTCGCCGAGGAGCATGATCTCGCCTATTGGAACGCGGATGCGGTGAAGAACGGCAACCTTGCCCCGCAGCTGAAGATCGAGAACGAGAAGGACAAGCCGGTCACTGTCAACTACGACGAACTCGTCAAGAGCTGGCAGAAGTAGTAAGGCGGACCAGGCCGGAGGCGACGAGGCTTCCGGCCATCACTTCCTGCCACCGGCAACAAGCCGGTGGCACCCACAATCTTTCTCTCATGAAACGTCCGCGTCCTGCTGTCTTCTGCAGGCGGAGCGGTTTCGTGCGAGCCGGAGACGGATATGAGCGGCTATATTCTTTCAATCGACCAGGGCACGACATCGTCGCGCGCCATCATCTTCGATGGCGACATGAAAATGGCCGGCTCGGCGCAGGCGGAGATCACCCAATATTATCCGCAGCCCGGATGGGTCGAGCACGACGCCGCCGAAATCTGGCGATCCGTTGTCGATACGGTGCGCAAGGCGATCGCCGATGCTGGACTTGATGCGGCCGATATCACCGCGATCGGCATCACCAACCAGCGTGAGACGGCGGTCGTCTGGGATCGCGGGTCAGGAAAGCCGCTTCACCGCGCGATCGTCTGGCAGGACAGGCGCACCGCAGAAATGTGCGAGAGCCTGAAGGCAGACGGCTACGAGAGGCTGTTCAGCGCCAAGACGGGGCTGCTGCTCGACCCCTATTTCTCCGGGACGAAGCTGCGCTGGCTGCTCGACAATGTCGACGGCCTGCGTGAGAAGGCCGAGGCCGGCGATGTCTGCTTCGGCACGATCGACAGCTGGCTGATCTACAATCTGACTCATGGACGCCTGCATGCCACCGATGCGACCAATGCGTCGAGAACGCTGCTCTACAATATCGATGACGGTGCCTGGGACGAGGAGCTTCTCGGCATTCTCCGCATTCCGGCCGCCATGCTTCCTGACGTCAGGGAATGTGCCGATGATTTCGGCCGCGTCGACAAGACGCTGTTCGGCGCGGAGCTTCCGATCCTCGGTGTCGCCGGCGACCAGCAGGCTGCGGCGATGGGCAATGCCTGCTTCGAGCCCGGCATGATGAAATCCACCTATGGCACCGGCTGCTTTGCCCTGTTGAACACCGGCCGGGATCGTGTTTCCTCTTCCAACCGGATGCTGACGACGATCGCCTGCCGGCTCGACGGCGAGACGACCTATGCGCTCGAAGGTTCGATCTTCATCGCCGGTGCTGCCGTGCAATGGCTGCGCGACGGCCTCGGCATCATCGGTCAGGCATCCGAGGCAGGAGTGCTTGCGGCCAAGGCCGATCCCGGGCAGCAGGTCTATATCGTTCCGGCCTTCACCGGCCTCGGCGCCCCTTACTGGGATCCGGCCGCGCGCGGCGCGATCTTCGGTCTGACGCGAAACAGCGGGCCGGCGGAATTTGCCCGCGCCGTGCTTGAATCCGTCGCCTACCAGACGCTCGACCTGCTGGTGGCGATGAAGAAGGACTGGGGCGCCAACCAGCTGGAAACGGTGCTGCGCGTTGATGGCGGCATGGCGGATTCGGATTGGACGATGCAGTGCCTAGCCGACATGACCGGAAACCCTGTCGACCGCTCGGCGATCCGCGAGACGACGGCGCTCGGCGCAGCCTGGCTTGCCGGCTCGAAAGCCGGCATCTGGCCCGGCAAGCGGGATTTTGCGAAAGCCTGGGCCTGCGACCGCCGCTTCAGCCCTTCGATGGATGAGACCGAGCGGCAGGGCAAGATCATCGGCTGGAAGAATGCCGTATCCAGAATGATTTCGGACGCCTCGGCGGGATAGAACCGCTTCCGAGGAGACGCAACTTCTCTTAAGCGGCGCCGGCGGCCTTTCTGTTGATGAAGCTGAGGGCGAGCACGGCGAAGATCAGCGTTCCCGTGCCGACCTGCTGCCAATAGAAGTTCAGATCGGTCAGCAGCAGCCCATTGGCGACGATGCTGAGCAGCAGCGCGCCGAGAACGGTCCCGCCCACATTCGGCCGTCCGAGCGGGCTGAGCGTCGTGCCGATGAAGGTCGCGCCGATCGCATTCAGCAGGAAGGCATTGCCCGAGGAGGGGATGTAGGTGGTGACGGTTGCGGTCAGGATCAGTCCGGCGATTGCCGCGATCAACCCGACCAGCATGAAAGTCACCGCGACATGGGCCGGCGCGGCGATGCCGGAATAGCGCACGACGCCCGGCTGGATGCCGATCGACAGGATGACGCGGCCGAAGCGCGTGCGGGCAAAGACAACGGCAGCCGCCGCGATGACGACGATGGCAGCGGCAAGCGGTACCGGAAAGCCGGCAATCGTCCCATGGCCGAGGAAACGGAAGGCTTCCGGCACGCCGTTCGGCGGCAGATAGACCGGATTGCCGCCATTGGTCAGCAGCTGCTGCACGCTGCGGCCGATGAACAGCGTGCCGAGCGTGGCGAGGAACGGCGACACGCCGATCCCTGAAATCAAGAGCGCGTTGAAGGCCCCGACGAACGCTCCGGCGGCCAGTCCCGCGAGTGCGGCGACTGCCACCGGCTGTCCGGCGAGGACGAGCGAAACGAAGGCGAAGCTGGCAAAATCCATTGCCGTTCCCACCGAAAGATCGATGCCGCCCGACGCGACGGCGAAGGTCATGGCGATGGAGACGATGGCAAGCAGCGTGAAATTGTTGACCAGGATGCTCTGCAAGTTCGCGGGCGTCAGGAACGTCGGCGTTGCCGCGGAAAAGGCGGCAAACACCGCAATCAGGGCGAGGATCAGCCCATAGCGCACCAGGCCGCCGGCGATCAGACGCGGCAAGCCTATGGTGGCGAGGGGAGGGGTCTGGAGCGACATGGTCAGGCCTCCTGCCGGCGCAGCAGCGTGGTCGCGGAAACGACGATGAGAATGAGCACACCCTGGACGCCGCTGACCAGCGTGCTCGAAATGTTCAGCAGCTGGAAACCGTTAACCAGGAAGCCGACCAAAAGGGCCGAAAGCAGCGTCCCGGTGACCGTTGCAACCAGCCGGCGCGAAAAGACCGAGCCGAGTAGGGCCGTCACGACGACCGGCAACAGCATCTCGCCGGCGCCGGTCGTGCTGCCGCTCAGATAGGAAACCCACAGGATGCCGGCGATGCCGCCGGAGACGCCGCTGGCGACGAAGGCGCCGGCGAGTAGCCGTCGAAGCGGCAGACCCGCGGCACGCGCTGCATCCGGAAATTCACCGACGGCATAGAGACGCAGGCCGAGCGGCGTATATTGCACGATCGCCGTGGTGATGGCCGTGAAGGCGAGGAGCACATAGGCGAGAACCGGGATGCCGAAAGCGTCCGAGGCCGAGAGCGCCGACAGGAATGGCGTCGAAGCCGGCAGGACGGTATTGCCGGTCAGCACCAATTCCAGGCCGGCGACGACGTTCATGACGGCCAGCGTGGCCAGCAGCGGCACGATGCCGGCATAGACGACGGCAACGGCATTGACCGTGCCGATCAACGCGCCGGTGAGGATCGCAGCGGCAACCGCCGTCGCATCGCCGTAGCCGAACTGTGTCAGGCTCGCGTAGACGGCGGCGCTCAGGCCCATATTGGCCGCGAGCGACAGGTCGATCCCGCCGGTGACGACATTGGAGCCGCCGGCGATCAGCACGATCGTCAGACCGATGGCAAGCACACCTGAGATGGCCGATTGGCCGAGCACGTTGCCGATATTGCCGATGCTGAGGAAATAGGGTGCGGTCAGCGAAAAAATGATCAGGATGGCGGCAAATGCGATCAGCGATCCGAAGCGCAATGCCGCAGCTGCAATATTGCCGGCCGGCCGGGGAGGCAGTTCGGCAGCGGAAAAACCGGAAGGCGCGAATTCCACTTCAGCCGACATGGCGTTGTCCCTCGGATGATCCGGTCGATTGAGCCAGCACCGCATCTGCCGTGGTCTCCGACGAGATGAATTCCCGCGCCACGCGGCCGCGGAAGAGCACCAGGATGCGATCGGTGATGCCGATCAGTTCGGGCAGATCCGAAGACAGCACGATGACGCCGGCGCCGCGCGACGCGAGTTCGCCGATCAGCGTGTAGATCTCGACCTTGGAGCCGATATCAACGCCGACCGTCGGCTCGTCGAGCAGATAGACCTCGGAACGGCGGCTCAGCCACTTGGCGATGGCCACCTTCTGCTGGTTGCCGCCCGAAAGCGTACGCAGCAGAGCATCTCGCCCATTGGTCTTCACCTGCAGCCGCGAAATCAGAGCGTCGACTTCTCTCTGTTCGCGCCTGCGATCGAGAAAGCCGAAACGTGTGAAGCGGCCAAGGCTCGAAAGGCTGATATTTTCCGCGACGCTGAGGTCGAGCGCGACGCCATGGCGACGTCGATCTTCCGGCACTAGGGCGATTTCGCGGCCGGCCGCCTGGGTGGGATTGGTGAAACGGGCAGCCTTGCCGTTGATCTCGATATGGCCGGAAGCCGGGGTCTCCAGACCGAAGAGCGCGCGGACCAGCTCCTTTGCGCCGGAGCCGAGCAGGCCGGTAAGGCCGAGCACCTCGCCGCGGCGAAGCGTGAAACTGATGTCGCTATATTTCCCCGGCGCCGACAGCTGCTCGACCTTGAGGATGTCTTCGCCGGGCGTCACTTGCGGCTTCGGAAACATTCTTTGATGTCGCGCTCGACCATCAGCCGGGCAATCGCACCGGCGGAAGTCTCCCCGATCGGCAGGGAGGCCACGTCGAGCCCGTTGCGCAGCACGGTGACGTGGTCGCAGAGCTCTTCGATTTCGTTCAGGTAATGCGAGATATAGACGATGGTGACGCCCTCGTCGCGCAGACGGCGGATCAGCCGGAAAAGGATATCGGCCTCGCGGCGCACCAATGCGGTCGTCGGCTCGTCGAAGACGAGCACCTTCGGCTGATTGAGGAGGGCGCGGGTGATTTGCACGATCTGCTTTTCGGCCGTCGACAATTCGCCGATCAAGGCGGCGTTCGGCAACCGGATACCGAAATAGTCGTTGAGAATGTCAGATGCCCGGCGCTGCATCAGTCGGCGATCGAGGAACGGCGTGCCCGATATCCGCGGTTCCCGGCCAAGGAACAGGGCTTCGCCGACAGTGAAGGTCGGCACCAGCAGCCGATCCTGGTGAATGAAGTGGATACCGAGCTCTTCGGCTAGATGCGGCGTCAGTCTGTCGAATGTTTGCCCTTCGATCTCGATCCGGCCGCCATCGGGCTGATGAAGACCGGCCAGCAGCTTGATCAGCGTCGATTTGCCGGCGCCGTTCTGGCCGACGAGACCGTGGATGGTGCCGCGCCTGACGATCAGCGACGCACCGGTAAGCGCCTGCGCGCCGTCGAAATGCTTGACGATGCCTTCAAAGCGAATGATGTCGTCGCGTGCCGTCACCGGCTGCTTCAACGAAATGGCCGTCATGTCGATCTCTCCGGGTGGGCAGATTCCGAGCGATCCGGCATGGCAGGATCGCTCGTGTTCGGTGTCAGCCGATGCCGAGCTTCTTGGTGACTTCGCCGACATTGGTCTTGTTGGCGAGCAGGGCCGGAACATAGGTCTCGCGCGGCAGGGTCTGGCCGGCGAGCAGCTTGGCGACGTTGCGGATGGCGGTGCGGCCAATTTCCGCCGGCTGCTGGGCGACATCGGCGTCGGCCGGCGAATTCGGATCGGCGATGAGTTGCAGCACTTCCGGGCTGCCATCGACACCGTAGGTGCGGATCTCCGTGCGTCCGGCGGCAGCCAAAGCCTGGGTCGCACCAAGCTGCGGAATGTCCCAGGCCGACCAGATCGCCTTGATCGAACCCTTTTCGGGATATTTGTTGAGGATGGCCGTGATCTGCGTGAAGGCGTCCTGCACGGTGTTCGGGATGACGTCGCGCAGTTCCGGCTGGAGGATTTTCACCTTCGGGAAATATTTGACGACATTGACCAACTGGTCGTAGCGGATCGCGCAGGGGGTTACGCCGTAGAAGCCGTTGAAAACGACGATATTGCCTTCGCCGCCGATATCGGAGACGAGCTGCAGCGCCAGATCCTTGCCGATGCCCCAGTTATCGGAGGTGGTGTTGTTGATCGAATTGGTCGAACCGACGTCGACGGTCAGAACCGGGATTCCGGCATCGCGCGCCTTCTTCAGCCAGGGATCGATGACACTGAGCGTACCGAGGATTTGAACGATCGCATCCGGCTTCTGGGCAATCAGCGTCTGCAGCTGCGAGACCAGCTTGCCATCATTGCGTCCGGCATCGACGGCGATCGGCTCGCCACCGAGGCGCTTTACCTCCTCGATCTGGGCATTATAGGCCTGCAGGTCGAAGAAGTGATCGGTGCCGGTTGCGCTGATGGCGATGCGCTTGCCTTTCAGCGACAGTTCTTCGCCGGCGGCAAAAGCCGGCTTCTGCCCGATGAGCGAAGCACCGGCGACGGCGACCCCGGCTGCGGCAGACAGTTTCAGCAGATCTCGTCTTCCGAGACCGTTCTCGGACTTTTCGATACTCATCGCAATTTCTCTCCAATTAATTATGTCTATAGATTAAATGGATTAATGCCGGTGGATAGGAACGAATTTCCAAAAGAACCATCTCCGGGGAAAAGAGTGGATGGAGCGAAAGCTCATCCCTGGCCGCGGTTTCCTCCAACCGGGAATGATTTCGGATGCCTCGGCGGTCTTCAGAGCGGTCAGATGGTCTACGGCCACCGATCAAGAAGAACATGCACTGCATAATTCTTGCGCATGCGACCAAATTTGCCGAAGGCGAACTCTGCTAGGCCGCGGTGCCGTGTGGCGCGACAGCAGGCGTAAAATGACGATTTTCTGGGCACCGTCGGGTTTTATGCTGCGACGTTGATATCTAGCGCGAAGCTTCGCTCCACTTGGCGCGCAACTTGCCTCTCTCCTGCTAGGGAGAATGAAACAATGCCCGACATCGACCCGCAGATTTTCTCAATAAGCCGGCCATCCCTCGGAGGCTACAAGGCCTTTGTTCAACGCGACATGATCGTCGAGACCTATCGTAGCGCCGCGGGGCAAATGGTTTCGAGGGGCTCCCTTCATAGAATTTCGATCAACCGCACGGCGCACGGCAAATATGCCTATCGGCTTGGAAGCGGGGCATTCCGCAAAGTTGAGAGGCCGCCGTTCACCCTGGGATTTCAACCGGCCGCCACCGTCCTTGAAGTCGATGGCGATGCGGCGGATTATATCTCGATCTTCCAGTCACCTGCGCTTTACAGCGGCATCGGCGGCTCTCGCTTCGATCCCGAACATTGGGATAGTGACGCGCTCAGCGCGACGACTGATCCGACAACGCTGCAGGTCGCACTCTCCCTCGCATTTGCCGCCGAGAAGAGCGGGCGCGCCGACCTGCTTTTGATGCAGCATCTGGGGATGGCGCTCGCCTGCTGCGTCGTAAAACTGCTGGGCGCCAAACCTGAAGCCGGCGACCGTCCGCTGACATCGGACAATCTCCGGCGTGTGATCGATTACATCGAGAACCTGCTTGGCAAATCCGATCTGGGTGTCGAGGAGCTGGCCGGCGTGGCCCATATGAGCCCCTTTCACTTCAGCCGGGAATTCAAACGGGCGGCCGGCATGGCGCCGCATCGCTTCGTTCTCGAACGCAGGATCGAACGAGCACGGCTTTACCTCGCCGATGGCAAGGAGACGCTTGCAAACATCGCTTATGCCACGGGCTTTTCCAGCCAGGCGCATTTCTCCAGCGTCTTTCGTCGTCTGATCGGGGCGACGCCGAAAGAATACCAGCGTTCGGTCCGTCTTTGAGCCGGCTCTTGCCGATGACAGATCAGCAGCTTTGCGAAAGACAACCGCACGAATTTGAAATCTCTTGAGGCTGCGGTCTGCGAGGCTTTTCCCATCAGGAGGCCCATATGACCGCTTTTGCCCAAACCAATCCGATTACCGACATTTGCTTCCTGGTCGAGGATATCGACAAAGCATCGGCTTTCTATGTCGAGCGTCTTGGCTTCAAACCTCGCCGCCGGGCTCCCGGCTTTGCCGATTTCAAAGGGGCGGGCGTGACATTGGCGCTGTGGGAGATCGAGCATATTGCCGAGAATACCGGTGTCTCAAGCCGCCGTGCCCCTCCAGGTGCGCACAAGGCCTGCGCGGCCATCGAGCTCGCCTCGCCAGAGCAGGTCGATGCTGCCTATGCGGAGCTGAAAGCTGCGGGCGTGCTCTTCCACGCGCCGCCGCAGGATTATGTCTGGAACGCGCGATGCGTCTATTTCGCCGATCCTGACGACAATCTCTGGGAAATCTATGCGTGGTCCGCAGGCGGCCCGATCGGTGACATCGATCCGCAATAGCGAGCGCAATCGGCCGGTCGTCCAACAATCCAACAAGGGGAAAGGCAAGCAAATGAGCGGGGATGACAAACAAATCGTGGTCGGCAGGCGTACCGTCCTGAAGGGCGGAGCCTTTGCCCTTGCTGCAGCGACGGCAGGGATCAGCGTGTTCGTGCCGCGTCACTCGAAAGCCGCCGCATCCAAGGTCGTCATCAAATATGACTGGCTGATGAGCAACGGACAGATCGGCGATATCGTCGCAGTCAAGCGGGGACTGTTCCAGGCCGAGGGTCTCGACGTCGAGTTTTCCCCAGGCGGTCCCAATTCGGCGACGGTGCCGCCCGTGATCACGGGTGATGCGCAGCTCGGACAGTTCTCGGATTCGGCACAGCTTCTTCTAGCCCGTTCATCCGGCGTGCCGATCAGGATCTTCGCCTGCGGTTTCCGCATGGCGCCTTTCGCCTTCTATTCGCTGCCGAAGGCGCCGATCCGCACCGTCAAGGATATGGTCGGCAAGCGCATCGGCATCCAGCCGACAGCCCGTTATGTGCTCGATGCCATCCTGCTGAAGAACGATATCGATCCATCGAGCCTGACCATCACCAATATCGGCTTCGACATGACGCCGCTGATGACCGGCCAGGTCGATGCAGTCACCGGGTGGATCACCAACACGCAGGCGCTTTCCATCATCGGTCCCGACCGCATCGATCTGATGATGAAGGACACGGGCCTGCCCTCCTACGCCAATGTCTATTTTGCCACCGACGATGCCGTGAGCGGCCATGCCGAGACACTGGCAAAGGTGCTGCGTGCCGTCGCCAAGGGCTGGGCCTGGACGCATGAACATCCTGAAGAGGCGGTCAAACTGACGGTGGAAGCCTATCCGCAGCTCGACCTTGCCGTAGAGCTGAAGACGGTGCCGCGCATCCTGTCGCTGAGCTTCGACGCAGCGACCGGCAAGGATGGTTGGGGCAGCTTCGATCCGGCCGCGCTTGCCGAGCAGATTTCCGTCTACGACAAGATCGGTCAGTTCAAGAGCGGCGCGCCGAAGCTGGAGGACTGCTATACGACCAGGATCCTCGACATGACGGCGGACGACCGTCCGAAGATTGCGTGAGAGCGGATTTGCCTGAAGCAGCGGCCATCGAAACCAAGGATCTGGCTGTCGGTTATGCCGGCGCCGGCGAGACGACCCGCATTCTGTCCGGCGTCGACCTCAGCGTCGGCAGGGGCGAGTTTTTGACCATTCTCGGCCCTTCCGGCTGCGGCAAGTCGACCTTGCTGCGGGCGGTGGCGGATCTTCTCCCGCCGCTTGACGGGCAGCTGGCGGTGCTCGGCAGAACAGCGTCGGAGGCGCGCCGGCGCCGCGAGGTCGGCTTCGTCTTTCAGGACGCGACGCTGTTGCCCTGGCGGACCGTGAGGGAGAATGTCGCGCTGCCGCTGCAGGTGGGGAAGAACAGCGTCTCGCGATCGGTCGATCCGCGGCCCGACCATTGGATTGAACTGGTCGGCCTGTCGCATCTGGCCGATCGGTACCCGCACCAACTGTCAGGGGGCCAGCGCCAACGCGTCGCCATAGCGCGCGCGCTTCAATGCGAGCCGGATATCCTGCTCATGGACGAGCCCTTCGGTGCGCTCGACGAGATCACGCGCGAACGACTGAACGACGAGCTTTTGGACGTCTGGCGCCGGACCGGTACGACCATCCTTTTCGTGACCCACAGCGTCATCGAGGCGATCTATCTCGGCGGACGCGTGCTGGTCCTGGCGGCCAATCCGGGCCGCGTCCAGGCGCTGATCGACCTTGCACCGCTGAAGGACGAGCGTGGCCTCTGTCGGCGCGAGAGCCTCGATGTCCAGGAGACCGCAGCCCATCTGCGCCAATTGCTGCAGCAGGGGAGTTCGGCTGCATGACGCATCGTCGGCTATCCCTCACCGAGGCAATCGGCCTTCCTGTTATCGGCGCCCTCTCGCTGCTTCTCGCCTGGCAATGGCTGGTGCCGGCGCTCGGTATTCCCAGCTATATCGTTCCAACACCGCTGGCGATCCTGCGTACGCTCGGAACGGAATGGCGCTTCCTTCTGTCGAATGCGATCCCGACATGGGGTGAGGCGGGCCTCGGCTTCCTCCTGGGCAACAGTCTCGCCGTGATCATGGCAATTGCCTTTGTCTATAATCCGCGGTTCCAGGCCGCCTATTTTCCCGTTGTCCTGCTCTTCAACACCATCCCCGTGCTGGCGCTTGCGCCGATCATCATCCTCATCTTCGGCCTCGGTATGCTGCCAAAGGTCATCATCGCCGCTCTCATCTGCTTCTTCCCAACCCTGGTGAATACGGCCCGGGGCCTCAATCTGGCGACGACGAGCGAGCTTGACCTGATGCATGTGCTTTCGGCGAGCGGGTGGGAGACGTTCTGGCGCCTGCGCGCGCCACGATCTGCCCCCTTGCTTTTTGCGTCGCTGCGCATTTCTGCAACCACCTGTGTGATCGGCGCGATCGTCGGGGAGTGGATCGGTTCGAACCAGGGGCTCGGGGCCGTCATCATCCAGTCGACATTCAACTATCAGGCGGAAAGGCTCTTTGCCGCCGTCGTGCTCGCCTCTTTCTCCGGCATCGTCTTTTTTGCCGCTGTTGCCCAGATCGAGCGGATTTTCCGTCGGCTGCAGCTGGGGCGAAACTGAAAGCCGTTCAGTGCGGGCACCGAAACGCTGACGCTTCCAGGATATGACAAGGCCTCCCGCGTTGTCTGAATGGCACTCTTGAACATTTGCTCACTTGAGGCTAAATATAACCTCAAGTGAAAAGGAGCTTTGCCATGACGGGATTTGCAGTCATCGCCGACGTTCTCGGACTGCCCGCCAGGGAACCGGCGTCGCGTTCCGCCTTTGGCCTGCTCTCCAGCATCGAGGAAGGCTTGCCGGTCAAGGCGCTTGATCGCATGGCGCTGCTTCTGGCGCCTGATGATACCCAGTTCAAATATAGGCTCGTTCCGAAGGCCACCTATGAGCGGCGCAAATCCAAGCATCGGCTCTCTTCCGACGAGGGCATAAAACTCGCCCGCCTCGCGCGTGTCTGGGGATCGGCACTCGATGTCTGGCAGACCGAGACCGAGGCACGTGATTTCCTGTTTCGCCCGCATGCAATGCTGGAGGACAGGCGGCCGATCGACGTGGTCATCCAGAGCGAGATCGGTGGCGAGCTCGTGCTCGATATCCTCGGAAGCCTGAAATACGGCAGTGCTGCGTGAGCGCACAGCATCTCGACCGAACGCTGACATCCATCCGCATCGGAGATCCCCATGGAACCTATCCGATCTTCGACGCCACCGGCTCGACCATCGCGCCGGGGCGGTGGAACACTTCGGGCAGCCCGATCATCTATACGAGCGAGCACTATTCGACGGCGCTGCTCGAAAAGCTCGTCCATGGCAGCGGGCGGCTGCCGCCCAACCAGCACTATGTCACGATCACCCTACCGCGGGGGCTAAGCTACGAGGTCTTCTCCGAGCCCGCGCTGCCCGGCTGGGACAGCATGCCGGCAAACGTCAGCAAGGCTTTCGGCGAGCGGTGGCGCCAGGAAAAGCGCAGCGCCATCCTGCTGGTGCCAAGCGTCGTCGCCCGCGTCGACCGCAACGTGCTGATCAATCCGGCCCACCCGGAATTCCCGTCGATCACGACAAGCCTTCACCAACCGGTTTTCTGGGATCGCCGTTTGTTCGGCATGTGATGGGTTGGCGGTGCAATCAACGTTTCCGCAGAGCAGATCAAAACGCCGGACAGATGGGGCTTGGTCACACTGCACAGGAGGCCATTTTAAACGAGGAGGTGGCTGCCTCGACTGCTCACGCGTCCGTCTCCCATGGATTTATCACCGCTGCACCGGTGTCGTCGAAATCGCCGACATTGCGAGTGACGACAATCAGATCATGGACGATTGCGGTTGCGGCGATCAGCCCGTCGATATCGCCACGCGGCGGGATGGCGGCGATGCGGCCCCATTCGACGGCGATCTCGTCGGTCACCGGCAGGATCCGGTCGCCATGATCATAACGCAGCTTGCGCAGCCACTCGGTGAGATGCGCCGCGGTCTTCGGATCCGACTTCTGTTTGAGGGCAATGCCGCGCATGATCTCGCCAAGCGTCAGCGCGCTCAGGTGGATGCTGAGCGGATCGACGGAGCGCAGCCAGGAGACCGCCTGCGGCGTGCCGCGTCGCGCCTCCGAGACGATGTTGGTGTCGACCAGATACATCAGAACGCAACGTCGCGGCTCGGAGTCTTGTTGCGTGCTTCGACCGCATCGGCGAACTCATCGTCCCAGGCGGGGCCACCGAGCAGGTCGTCGACGAGCGTCGGCCTACCGGCGCGCAAGGCGTCGTAGTCGCGGGCGGACAGAACGACGGCCGTGCGCTCGCCACGTACGGTCACCACCTGCGGCCCTTCTTGTCGGGCCTTCTGCACGACCTTCGAAAATTGGTTTTTGGCGTCCTGCAGTTGCCATTCCATCGAATCCGCTCCTGGCTAGACTGTCTAGCTATGTACGCGCGCGGAATGCTCGTGCGTCAACGGCGGGACGTTCCTGAACGACAGAGTCCGGTTCTGCTATTAGGTGTCATAACGAAGCTCGACATCGTTGTGTCGGCGATCGGCGCCTGTCGGTCCTTCTGGAAAGCCGCGATCACCCCTCTCGCCGCGGCGAGCGGGCCATCAGCCTGGCATAGGCGATGGCCGAGAGCATGTTGACGTGGTTGGCTTTGCCGGTGCCGGCAATGTCGAAGGCGGTGCCGTGGTCGACCGAGACGCGGTCGATCGGCAGGCCGAGCGAGACGTTGACCGCCGTGTCGAAGGCGACGAGCTTGATCGGGATATGGCCCTGGTCGTGATACTGAGCGATGACCAGATCGAAAGCGCCGTTATAGGCGCGGGCAAACACCGTATCGGCCGAGATCGGGCCGACGACGTCGATGCCCTTTGCCTGCGCCTGCTCGACGGCGGGCGCCAGGAATTCCATGTCTTCGGTGCCGAACAGGCCGTTTTCGCCGCAATGGGGATTGAGGCCGGCGACGGCGATGCGCGCCTTGCGGCCGAGCCGCAGGAAGTGCCTATGGCCGGCTTCGATGGTTGCGAGCACCCGCTCGGTCTTGGCGCGCTCGATCGCGCCCTTAAGCGAGATATGGGTGGAGACGTGGATGGTGTTCAGCCGCTCGGAGGCAAGCAGCATGAAGGAGCTCTTCGAGCCGGTGAGATGCGCGAGCAGCCCGGTATGGCCGTCATGGTGATGGCCGGCGAGGTTCATCGCTTCCTTGTTGATCGGCGCGGTCACGATGACATCGGCTTGACCAGACATGGCGAGATCGACAGCGCGGGTGATATAGCGCACCGAGGCATCGCCGGCGACGGGGCTGACCTTGCCGATTTCGGGGAGGGCCGCGCCGAGCGCGACTTCGTCGACGGCGATCCTGTCGTCATCAGGTGCATCGGCAGGCCCGAACCGCAGTCCGGTGCCGCTGACGCGGTCGGCGCGCTCCAGCGCTTCGACATTGCCGACGATGACGAAATCGCGGCGCTCTTCTCTTGGAAGGGCTGCCAAGGCCTTGACGATCACCTCGGGGCCGACGCCGGCCGGATCGCCGAGCGTTACCGCGACTTTCGCATTCCTGTCCATCGATCGAATTCCTTCTGAAAACTTTTTGGCCTAGAAAGCGGCCGCATAAATCGAGCGAATGTCGGCGCGCGTGAGATCGCGCGGATTGTTATCGAGCAGACGGCGAATGGCAAAGGCGTCTTCGGCCATGGCGTCGAGATCGCTTTCCGGCACGCCGAGACCGGAAAGCTTCATCTCGATACCGAGTTCGGCGCAGAAAGCGTAAGCCGCATCGAAGACGGAGGTGATGTTCCCGGAGGTTTCGCGCCCAAGCGCTTTCATCACCGCCCTGGTTTTCTCAGGCGCGGACGGCGTATTGAAGGCGAGAACATGCGGAAAAATCAGCGCATTGGCCGCGCCATGGGCGACATGCCAGCGCGTGCCGAGGGGATAGGCAAGCGCATGGCCGCCAGCTGTGTTGACTGGGCCGAGGCATAAACCGCCATAAAGCGAGGCGAGCGAGAGGCCGGCGCGCGCCTCGGCGTCATTGCCGTCCCTGACCGCACGGGCGAGATATTTGCCGACCAGGCGCGTTCCCTCGATCGCATAGATGTCGACCATCGGATGGGCCTTGCGGTTGGTGAAGGCCTCGACGCAATGGGCCATGGCATCGACGCCGGTGGCGGCCGTCGTGCGGGCAGGGACGCTGAAGGTCAAAGCAGGATCGATGACGGCGATATCGGCCAGCATATGCAGGCTTTCGACGGCAAGCTTTGCCATCGTCGCCGGATCGGTGACGAGCGCACGGATGCCGGCCTCGCTGCCGGTGCCCGATGTCGTCGGCACCTGGGCGAGCGCCACCTTGCGCGGCCCATGCACCTTGTTCGGACCGACGACCTCCTGCAGCGTCTGGGCGGAACCGGCAAGCACTGCGGCAAGTTTTGCCAGATCCATGGCGCTGCCGCCGCCGAAGCCGACGATCAGCTCGGCATCGGCGGCGTTTGCCGCCGCCAGGACCTTTTCGAGATTGGCCGTATCCGGCTCGGGCGTCACTTCGGCAAAGACGGATACCTCGCCTTTGAGATCCAGCACGTCGATGCGCGAGGCGTTGAACGCATCGGAGATGACGAGCGTGCGCCGATAGCCCTTTTCGGCAGCCCATTGGCCGAGCTTTCCCGCCGTACCGACCCCGAATTCGATCAGATGCGGCCGAACTATCGTGATCGGCGAATCCAAGCTGGCCATGAACCGGTCCTCCCTGCAAGATCTTGCGGCACTATCGTTGCCCTCTTTAATGTAAAGTTGTAAGATCAATGTCAAGCCGACATTCCAGCGAGCGGAATTTTTTATCATCTGATATGCGCTCGGTCGCGCGCTTCAAGGCGGCGTTGTCCTGCGCGTATCGATAAAGATATCAGTGTGTTATGAAATCCGTCATGATGAAAACTACATGTCAGACACCGGCTGGCCATCTCTTTGTGGCGACGGTGAATTATCCGACCCTGTTGTCAAATCGTTCGTCAGTCAACACGCAGCCGTTGTCATCCTGCATGCTTTCGCATGCGAGCGGATGCAGGATGACAATTTTCCGGCTGCCGCTTTGTTTACGGCAGGAATTGCGGGGCGAGGCGCACATATTTGATGGCGCGCCGGTAGTAGGTGTAGGCGATATGGAGCGTGCCGTCGCCGCCCTGGACGATCGAGGGATAGGAGAATTCGCGGTTCAGCGACTCCTTCGAATTGTTGCTGAGACAGAAGCCGTCACCGGTATCGAGATCGATGCGACGCGGAAAGCTCTTGCCGCCATCCCTTGATATCGCAAGGCTCAGCGGCGCACGCGGAACACCCCAGACGGCCTTACTTGCGCTGGTATCGGCAACGACGGCTGTCTCTCCAGCCTCGCCACCCTCGATTTCGTCATAGAGAGACTGGCGCCGTGCGTCCGACATGCCGGCGTTCGAATGGTTGTAAACCATTGCGATTGCTCCATCATTCAGGATCGTTGCCTGGATCGAGGAGTTGTTGTTCGGCAATTCGGCGGGCTCGGGCGCACTCCATGTCTCGCCGCCGTCGGATGATCGGCTGGACAGGATGTTTTCGGCGAAACGGTTGCGGTAGAAGGCGATCATCTCGTCGCCGCCGAGCGGCAGAATGTTCATGTGCACCGCGCCGATGCTGTCTGGAATATCGCGCATTTCCCAGCTGGCGCCGCCATCACGCGACATCAGCACAGCAGCCGTATCGGCATCGCCGCTCCAGCGCCGGCCATTCAGGCCGACGCAGCGGAACACCGGAAGTAGCCAGTCGCCTTTGCCGTTGACGACGATCTGCTGGCGAACGAATGTGCCGGGGCTGTCGCAGAGGATACGAACCGGGCCGAAGGTCTGGCCGCCATCGCCTGAAATCCGGCATTTGACAACCGAGCCGTCCTGATTGCCCGAGGTCTGCGAGGTATAGAGCAGCCATACTTTTCCGTCCGGAGCGTTGAAAATCAACGGGTTCTGTTCGGATTTCTCTGGATCGTCGCTCATCTTTTCCGGCACGGACCAGCGCTCGGAGCCCGGCGCCAGCCGCGACATGTAAATCGAGATATCACCCATGCCCTCCATCGTGCCGCCGAACCAGACGCAGGTTAGCGTGCCGTCGGGCAGAAAAGCGAGATTTGCGGCATGGTTCTGGATGCAAGGGGAGGGCAGATAGGCGTCCGCACGACCCTCGAGGGCGGGGTGAGGGGCGATGGCCCCGGTCATCAGGGCCGGAACGGCTTCCGGAGGCAGGCCGGTAAAACTCATGACGGATCTCCTCAGGGCAGCTTGGCATAGCTTTCGGCGAGTGCGGCATAGTCGGCATCGCCGAGCGGCATCAACGGCGCGCGCGTGCGCTTCCAGGCGGGATTGCCGGTCTTCAGCCCCACCATCGCCTTGATGGTCGGGATCTGGACGTAGGAATTGGAAAGCGTGCGATAGGCGTTGATGCGCGCTTGCGCCGCCTCGACATCGGCGGCGCGCGCCTCGTCATGGACATGGTCGTAGACGGTGCGCAGCGAATTCGCCACGAGATTGGAGGTGGCGGTGATGCAGCCAGCACCGCCCGCCTTCAGCAACGGCAGCAGCAGCGGATCGGCGCCCGCCAGCACCGAGAAGCCGGGATAGGCGGCGATGATCGCCTGCATGTTGTTGAAATCTCCAGCAGATTCCTTGATGCCGACGACCGTTTCCGGGAAGGCCGCAATCAGCCGCCCGATCAGCGGAATGGATAGCGGAACGCCTGAGACCTGCGGAATATGATAGAGGATGACCTGCAAGCGCGTGTCGGCGACCTTCTCCAGCACCTGCGAATAGGCGGCGAAGAGACCGTCGTCGGAGACGCCTTTGTAGTAGAAGGGTGGCAGCATCACCACCTTGGTGACGCCAAGCGACAGCGCGTGCCGGGTCAATTCCACAGTCTCGGGAATGGCGACGACGCCGGTGCCCGGCAAAAGCCTGTCGGCGGGAATGCCGGCCTTCAGTGCTGCTTCCAGAATGCCGCGGCGCTCGGCGCCGGAGAAGGAATTGGCCTCGCCTGTGGTGCCGAGCAGCGCCACGCCATGGCACCCCTCGGCCAGCAACTGCCGGCAATGATCGGTGAAAAGGGCGAAATCCGGCCTGTTGTCTGCCGTCAGCGGCGTTGCGGAGGCGCTGAAAACGCCGGTAATCCTATGATGGCTCATTCCGCCCTCCTCGGCGCGTCCTGCCTTGCCGATCCGTGTTCGACCGGGGCGCTGCGCATTGCAATTGACATCCGTCTGTCGCGATGGAGTGCAAAGAACTTTTATATTGCCGCGCTTTTGTCAAGAAGACAAAATGCCGTGATGTCGCCGCAAAAAGTTATCTATTTGTTATAACTTATATATTTTCAGTGGAAAATTTTGTTCGAATGAAAATTGCGATTTTTTGTTGACATATTTACAATAACGAGAGAACGATACGGAACGGATTGTGCTGCGCCTGGCAGGTGCAGGGAGAGCGCTGCCGAATTCACTCTGGGAGGAATGCCATGTCTGATCAATCGGATAAAACCAATATATCACGTCGTAACGCGCTGAAGCTCGGCCTTGCAGCCGGCGTCGGCCTCACCGTATTCGGAATGAATGCCCGCATCGTTATGGCCGATGAAGGCCAGGTCCTGAAGGTCGCAAATCCGGCCTTCGACCAGGATTGGTCGCCGCTGCGCGGCGGCGGCAGGACGTTCCGCTGGAATTCGATCTGGTGGGCATCGCCGATGTATTTCGATAGCCAAGGCAATATCAAGCCCTACGTCTTCACCAACTGGGAATCGGCCGACAACACAGTCTGGACCTTCAAGATCGACCCGAAGGCCGTCTTTTCCGACGGCAGCAAGATCACCTCGGCGGATGTCAAGGGATCGTGGGAAGTCTCCTCGATGCCGAACACTAAGAACCAGCGCGCCGACCAGGTGCTGAGCAGGGTCAAGGGTTACGCCGAAATCGCCGCTGGCTCCGGCAACGAGTTGACCGGTGTCGCGACACCCGACGAGGGAACGGTCGTCGTGACGCTGGCTGCCGCAGACCCGATCTTCTTCATGCGCCTGGCAAACCACATCGCGCCGATCACCAAGGCATCGCAGTCTCGCGGCAGCGACGGCGAGGAGATCATCGACTGGTACAAGCCAGAGAGCAAGCCGGTCTTCTCCGGTCCCTTTAAACTCACGAGCATCGACATCGACGCCGGCAAACTCTCTTTCGAGCCGAATGAGAACTTCTTCGGGCCGAAGCCGAAGCTTGCCCGTATCGATATCACCTCGATCGAGGACAATGTCACGGCGACATCGCTGATCAAGTCGGGCGAGTTCAACGCCCATACCGAGCTGATCACCTCGACCATCATCCAGGATCTCGGCCAGGAATTTTCCGCCGGCCCGCTGATCCCGACCAGCCAGCACTTCTGGTTCAACATCTCTCGTGCGCCGATGGACGATCCCAAGGTTCGTCAGGCACTGATCATGGCCGTCGATCGCGATGGCCTGTTCAAGGCTTCCTATCCCGACGGGCCGCATAAGAAGGCGGACCAGATCCTCAATGCGGTCCCGGGTGCGGAGAATTCCGGCTTCGAGCCCTATCCCTATGATCCGGAGGCTGCCAAGAAGCTGCTTGCGGAATCGACCTACGGCGGTCCGGAGCGCCTGCCGAAGATCCTGTTCGTCGGCATTTCGGCGCCGGCCATTCAGGCCGCCGCCCAGTTCATCGCCGAGCAGTGGCGTCAGAATCTCGGTATCACAGCCGTCGACATGAAGCCGCAGCAGGATTCCTATGCGGGTCCGGATCAGAATTCGGTCCAGATCTTCCGCGACGACGTCGGCACTCGCGTACCGGATGCCGTCTCCTATCTGGCGGGCTGCATCGCCTCGACCTCGTCGAACGCGCAGAACAAGCTCGGCGGCTACAAGAACGACAAGGTCGACAGTGCCCTTGCCGAAGCCACGACCAAGGCTGCAGATGATCCGCAGCGCATCACTCTCGCCCAGGAAGCCCAGAAGGCGTTCCGCGAGGATTGGGCCTTCATTCCATGGTATTCTCAGGCGATGTCGCGCTGGGCCACCAAGGACGTCAAGGGCCTGGAAAAGAACCTTGACTGGCAGGTCGTAGAACCCTGGAACATTTCCATCGGTTGATCGGTGGAAACCGTCCCTGTCGGCGATAAACCGCGCGGAGGCCGCAAGGCCTTCGCGCAAGTTTCAAGAACAAGAGATGCGATCGCAGCTAAAAGCGGGAACGCATCGAACAACAGGTGGGAGGTGGCCTTGCTGCGCTACGTGCTAACCCGATTTGCCATCTGGATTCCGTCCGTTCTGGTGGTGATGCTGGCGGTTTACGCGCTGGCCTTCTATGGCGCCGGCGATCCGATCAAGCTGATCTTCCTGCGCGCGCCTGGCGACGTCGCCTATAATCCGCAGCGCATCGAAGCCATTCGCGAAAGTGCCGGCCTCAACAAACCCTTCATCGTCCAGTTCGGCCTTTACATCTGGAACCTGCTGCACGGCCAGTTCGGCAATTCGCTGACATCGGGCCGCTCCGTCTGGGCGATGGTCTCGGCTGCCGCACCCGTCTCCTTCCAGCTTGCCCTCTGTTCCATCATCCTGACCGCCGTCATCGCGATCCCGCTCGGCATGATCGCCGCGCTCAACCAGAATTCGCGCATCGACTATGCCATTCTGGGCTCCGCACTCTTCCTCTGGGCGATCCCGGCCTATGTCGCCGGTCCACTGCTGATGGTCGGCCTCATCGTGCTGCTGCCGGGTGCGAGCGTGCCCTATGGCTGGGGCGGCATCTTTGATGTCCGCATCCTGCTGCCGCTCACCGTCCTTTCCTTCCAGCCGATCGCGTTGATCGTGCGTCAGACGCGTGCTGCCGTCATCGAGGTATTGTCGGAGGATTTCGTTCGCACCGCCCGCGCCAAGGGCGTGCCCGAGATCATCGTGGCATTGCGCCATATCCTGCGGCCGGTGCTGACTCCCGTCGTCACGCAGCTCGGCCTGATCATGATCACCATCGTCAACGGCGCGATCTTCGTCGAACTCGTCTTCGGCCTGCCGGGCCTCGGCCGGTTGACGGTGCAGGCGCTGATCAATTCCGATTATCCCGTCATTCTGGCGATCACGCTGATCGGATCGTTCCTGGTGATGGTGTCGAACCTCCTGGTGGATGTGCTCTATCCGCTGCTCGATCCGCGCGCCAATGATTCAAGAAGGAGCCGCTGACCATGTCCGCCATCCCTCTTTCCACCATCGAAGCCGACGAAGAGCCGGTCAGTCTGTGGCGCGACGCCTGGTATCGGCTGAAGCGCAACAGGCTTGCCATCTTCGGCCTCGTCATCGTCGTGATCCTCGCCGTCACGGCGATCTTCGGGCCTTATCTTACCCCCTATGATTATCTCAGCCAGGATCTCAACGCCCGCAACGTCCTGCCGTCGATGAGCCACCTCTTCGGAACCGACGATCTCGGCCGCGACGTCTTCAGCCGTGTGGTCTTCGGCACGCGTACCGCTTTCCTCGTCGCCGTCATCGTCACCGTCTTCGCCGTGCTGATCGGTCTCGTGCTCGGTGCCGTTGCCGGTTTCTTCGGCAATCCGTTCGATCGCGCCATCATGTGGCTGACCGACGTGACGATGTCGGTTCCCAACCTGCTGCTCGTCGTCGTCATCAACGCCTCGCTGAAATCGCCGATCAGCAAATGGATGGAGGCGCGTTACCTTGCGACCCTCAATCCCTTCTACCGCGAAACCATGTGGGTGGATTTCATCCTCGTCTTCGGCTCTATGGCGCTGATCTCCTGGCCGCCTTACGCCCGTCTCGTCCGCGCTCAGGTGCTGTCGATCCGCAGCCGGCCCTATATCACCGCGGCCCAGGCGCTCGGCCTGTCGAACTGGATCATCATCAAGCGTTATGTCATTCCGAATGCGCTGGGCCCCCTCATCGTCTCGGTCAGCGCCGGTCTCGGTACGGCGATGGTGTTGGAAAGCGCCTTCAGCTTCCTTGGCGTCGGGGTCAATCCGCCAACGCCCAGCTGGGGCAACATGATCTCGGATGGCCTGCGTGTCTGGCAGCATTATCCGCATCTTCTCGCCGCTCCGGCGGCCGTGCTCGGCCTTGCCTCGGTTGCCTTCAGCTTCCTTGGCGACGGCCTCAACGACGCGCTCAATCCGCGGGGCAGCAAATGATGGATACGAAAAGCACCGACCGCCTGCTCGATGTCAGGAACCTCACCGTCGAGATCGATGGCCGCAACGGCCCGGCCGTGGTCGTCGATGGCATCGATCTGCATGTCAACAAGGGTGAGACGCTTGGTGTGGTTGGCGAATCCGGCTGCGGCAAGAGCCTGACGATGCTCAGCCTGATGCGGCTCCTGCCGAACAAGATTAAAGTCACCAAGGGATCGGCGACATTCGACGGCCGCGACCTGCAGACGATGTCGAATAGAGAACTGCGCAAGGTGCGCGGCGGCGATATCGGCTTCGTCTTCCAGGATCCGATGACTTCGCTCAATCCGGTGATGCGCGTCGGTGCCCAGATCTGCGAGCCGCTGATCTATCACCGCGGAATGAAGAAGTCGGCGGCCCGCGCCCGTGCCGTCGAGCTTCTGCGCCTTGTCGGCATTCCCGGCCCGGAAGAGCGCCTGCAGGCCTATCCGCACGAACTTTCCGGCGGCATGCGCCAGCGCGTGATGATCGCGATCGGCCTTGCCTGCAATCCGAAGCTTTTGATTGCCGACGAGCCGACAACGGCGCTGGACGTCACTATTCAGGCCCAGATCGTCGATCTGGTGAAGGATCTCAGGACCAAGCTCGGCATGTCGGTCGTCTGGATCACCCATGATCTGGCGCTGATCGCCGGCCTCGTCGATCGCGTCGCCGTGCTTTATGCCGGCACGGTGGTCGAGGATGCGCCGGTCGACGAGCTCTATGCCCGCCCGAGCCATCCCTATACGCGCGGCCTGCTGTCTTCGATCCCGAAGCTCTCGGACCCGCCGGCAAGCCGGCTGAGCTCGATCGGCGGTACGCCGCCGGAGCCTGGCCGCCGGCCGAAGGGTTGCCCATTTGCGCCGCGCTGCCCGCTTGCCGAGAACATCTGTCACGAGAAGGTGCCGCAGCTCGAACCGTTGAGCGGCAGCGCCAACCACCGCGCCGCCTGTTTCGTCGTCCAGAGAATGCAGGAGGCCGCGTGATGGGCGCTCAACCACTGCTCAAGATCGAAAATCTGGTCAAGCATTTCCACGTCAAGCTCGGCGCCTTCGGCGAACGCTCAGCAACCGTCTATGCCCTCGACAATGTCAATCTCGACATCATGGAAGGCGAGACGTTGAGCCTGGTCGGCGAATCCGGCTGCGGCAAGTCGACGACCGGTTTCACCATTCTCAACCTCTACAAGGCGACCAGCGGCAAGGTCGTCTACAAGGGCCAGGATCTCGCGGCGCTCGACGAGAAGCAGATGCGGCCCTTTCGCCGCGACCTGCAGATCGTCTTCCAGGATCCCTATTCGACACTCAATCCGCGCATGACGGTGGGCGAGGCGATCGGCGAGCCGATCCTTTTCCACAAGCTCTGCACCAAGGCCGAGCTAAAGGACAGGGTCGCGACGCTTTTGACTGATGTAGGCCTGCCGACGCGGTTTGCCCAGCGTTACCCGCACGAGCTTTCCGGCGGCCAGCGCCAGCGCGTCGTTATTGCCCGGGCGCTCGCCTGCCAGCCGAAATTCATTGTTTGCGACGAGGCGATCTCGGCGCTCGACGTGTCGATCCAGGCGCAGATCATCAACCTGCTGCTTGATCTGCAGGAAAAATACGGGCTGACCTATCTCTTCATCGCCCATGATCTCGCGGTCGTGCGCCATATCAGCACCCGTGTCGGCGTCATGTATCTCGGGCGGCTCGCAGAGCTTGCCACTCGCGAGAAACTCTTCGACAATCCGCTGCATCCCTATACCAGGGCGCTGCTGTCGGCTGTTCCGGAGATCGATCCCGAACATGAGCGCACCCGACAGCGCCAGATCCTGCAGGGCGATGTGCCGAGCCCGCTGAACCCGCCGTCGGGCTGCCGTTTCCATACGCGCTGCCCGATTGCCATGGATGTCTGCAGCAAGGTCATTCCCGCGTGGAAGGAGGCGAAGCCCGGCCATCTCGTCGCCTGTCACGCCGTCAACACCGGACAGACCGCATGACGCTGAAGGCCGTTATTGTCGCCGATGATCTGACGGGCGCGCTCGATACGGGCACGCCCTTCGTCGAAGCCGGCCTTTCGGTTTCGATCGCCGTCGATGTCGAGGCCGCAGAGGATGCGATCGCCACCGGCTGTGACGTTGTCGTCATCAACACCGCCTCCCGCGCGCTGGATGAGCGCGAAGCCGCCGAAAGAGTACGGTCGGCGGCGGCGGTGTTTCGTGGCGAGAAGCCCGCGGTCGTCATGAAGAAGATCGATTCCCGGCTCAAGGGCAATGTCGCGGCCGAGAGCCTAGCGCTGGCGAAGGCATTCGATCGGAAGACCATCCTAGTAGCGCCCGCCATTCCCGATCAGGAGCGGTTGACCTACCGAGGGTGTGTCGTCGGCCGCGGCATCAACCAGCCGCTGCCGATCGCTGAGCTGTTCGAAATCAGCGCGGACGGCGTGGTGATTGCCGATGCCGAGGACGATGGCGATCTCGACCAGATCGCAGAGGGGCATGACTGGCTGACGACACTTGCGGTCGGCGCAAGGGGCCTCGGGGCCGCGCTTGCCCGCCAGCTCGGCGAAATGGGGCGGCAGCCGGTGCCGGAATTTGCAGCGACCCGGCGCATCCTGTTTGCCTTTGGCTCGCGCGATCCGATTACCGCTACCCAGATGGAGCGGCTCGAAGCCTCGGGTGTCCTGCGCATGGTGGTGGACGCGCCGATGGGGCAGGTCGAAGTCGGGGAGGGCATGGCGCTGCCGGCGCTGCTGCGCTGCACCGGAGATATGACAGCCGATGCAGCACTGGTCGCCCGCCGTTTTGCGGCGGGCGTCAGATCGGTTATCGATGATACCAGGCCTGGCATGCTGATGGTCGGCGGCGGCGATACGGCGCTTGCCGTTTTCCAGGCGCTCGGGGTCAGGGTGCTGGCGCCGCAGGGCGAAATCGAGGCCGGCGTGCCGTGGTTCGATGTCACGGCAGCCGATGGACGGCATTTTCGGTGCGCCGTGAAGTCCGGGGGCTTCGGCAAGCCCGATAGTTTGCTAAGACTAGTCCTTTGGAATCGGGCGGCATAGTAAGATACCGCCGGGGAGAATGACGTGGCTGAAGTGAATGGCGAATCTTTGAACGCGGAAGCCGGCCCGCCGGGCAAGCCCGAACGCGGCAAGGCCGTCAAGCTGGTCGATCGCGTCTTCGACCAGTTGCTCGAGCGTATCCGCGGCGGAAACTATCCGCCGGATTCACGCCTTCCCGGCGAGCATGAGCTTGCCTCGATGCTGGGTGTGTCGCGGCCGATCGTCCGCGATGCGCTGGCGCGCCTGCGCGATCAGGGCATGGTCTATGCCCGGCAGGGCGCCGGCACCTTCGTCAGCGCGCATGGATCGCCGACGACGCAGCTTGCCTATTCACCGGTCAAGACGATCGCCGATATCCAGCGCTGCTACGAGTTCCGCCTGACGATCGAGCCAGCGGCGGCCTATTTTGCCGCCAAACGCCGCAATGAGCAGGCGATTCAGAAGATCGCCAGCGCGCTTGCGGATCTGCGCGAGGCGACCAGCCATCAACTTCACCGCACCGACGCTGATTTTCTCTTCCACCGCGCGGTGACGGAGGCTGCCAACAATCATTATTACACGGCCTCGATCGATGCGCTGAAGGCCCATATTGCCGTCGGCATGCATCTCCACGGCCTCTCTTTGCTCGGCCCCCGCCAGGGGTTGGAACAGGTCTATGAGGAGCATAACGCCATCTACAAGGCGATCGCCGACGGGCGACCTGACGATGCGCAGAGACTGATGAAGGCGCATCTCGAAGGCTCCCGGGACCGTCTGTTCGAGGGCAGGGTGCTCGACCTATCCTTCTGAAGCGCATCCCGCTCGAAAAAGCAGAAAGATCACCACGATATTTTCGCGGCTGCCTCGGCAATGCCGATAAGCGCGCTTTTGATCATGCCGCCCTGATCGTCGGGATGCTGGAGACGTCCACCTCCCGTTCGGCGTGCCAAGCATCATAGGCAGCCTGCATGCGCAGCCATATTGCGGGGCCATCACCGAACAATTTCCCAAGTCGGGCAGCGACGTTGGGCGAAACCGGCTTCTTCTCGTTCAGAATATCGTAGAGTTGCTGGCGCGAGATTCCGAGCAGATTGGCGATTTCCACCTTGGTTTTCCCGTTGCAGGGATGATGTCCTCAAGCAATGCCCCGGGGTGAGAAGGGCAATGCGTCGTCGGCCGCGTCGTTTCATATACGGGCATTGGATCATTCCCCAGTCAGAGCCGCCTCAGTAATGTGACAAGATCACATTTGATCTTTTGATGCCAGAGATCGATTGTCAGCCGGATTTCTGCTTCTTGATGATGCTGATGTTGCCGCTCACTTCGAGGATGGCAAATTTTATCTCCGTCACGCTCTCGATGCCTTCCTGGCTTCGAGCCGCTTGCATGACATCTTCCTTCTGCAGCCGGGCACCTTTGAGCGCACCTTCGTCGTAGACGCCATCCGTCACCAGAATGGTTGGAACACCATCGATGATATGAGCTGCGCGAGGCCACCACCTCTTCACGTAGGACAGGCCGATATCGGTCGTAAACAGCGTGAGGATCAAGATGACGGCGTTGGTGATCGAGAAGTCATCGCCCAGCATCGCCTGCTGGGTGGTTTCGGCGATCACCAGCACGATGACCAGATCGAACGGTGTCATCTGGGCCAATGTCCGTCTTCCCGACAGACGGATGATCACGAGTAGCGTGAAATAAATTGCCAGTCCGCGTAATACCGCATCCACCGTACCGCCCTCATGGAAAGATGAAAGTCGATTGGGTGCGCGTCTCGCCGCCCATGCCGATGAGGGCGCGACGAGGGCCGGGGAGTTGCGTTTGCAGACGGAAGACGATCTGCGTCGGCCCAGACGCGTCGGCCGGGAAGACATAACCTATCCGGCCGTCGCGCGCGAAGGTCGCTTTTTGGGGCGGATCGACCCCTTGAACTGAAAAGCTTTGAAGAAAGGCGGCATCGATCGTGAGGACCCTGTCTTCGGATGATGGCGTGAAGGTCACGGTCATGTCCTCGGGGGCATTCCATCGGGAGATGACGGGAAAATCCACGGAGCCATCGGGCAACAGCAGTGTTTGCCGCGAAAACGGACCACCTCTTCCCAGCAATCCCAGCAAGCAGGTCACCAAAAGAAGCATGAACACGATCCAGGAAATACGTTGAACAGCCCAGAACCTTTGCTGAAATTCGCTATGATCGAGCACGCCTTCCGGCAACGCGGGCAACTTGTGTATCTTTTCCATGCTCCCTCCCTGTGCGTTTGGCGGAGAACTTGGCTTGGGCGCAATAATTCCCGGCAATGAGGGGGTCGTCGCCGTGTACATCGGATGTGAAGCTGTCCAGGCGTCTTCGCCGATCAAGGGAACGAAGAGTACCCCGCCTAGATCTTCTTCCTCGAATGCGGCGGCGCCGGTGCGCGTGAACCGTTTCAGGCGCTGCCCTTCACCGCCGCCGACCGGGATGATGAGCCGCCCTCCGAGGTGCAGCTGTTCTTTCAAGGCGGTTGGCACCTCGGGTGCGCCCGCAGAAACGATAATGGCATCGAACGGAGCGGCTTTCGCCCAGCCCTTGCTGCCATCGCCGACGCGAACGTCAATGTTGCGGTATCCCAGCTTCTCGAACCGTTCCCTGGCCTGAAACGCCAGCTTTTCATGACGCTCGATGGAGTAGACATGTCTTGCTATCCGGCTGATGAGGGCCGAAGCATAGCCGGAGCCGGTTCCGACCTCGAGCACTTTGTCACCGACATTCAGATTGGCCTTTTCGAGCATCAGCGCCACGATGAACGGCTGCGAAATTGTCTGGCCCTCGCCGATCGACAGCGGTGCATCCTCATAGGCGAATTCCTCGGAGCCTGGAGGAACGAATTTTTCGCGCGGTACCATGCGCATCGCTCCGATGACGCTTTGATCGCGAATGCCACGACGCGTCACGTGGTGCTCCACCATGCGATCTCGGATGCGCGTCATATCCATGGATCAGCTCCACTGTCGCCGATTGCACTGGGGGCAAACTTCTGGGCGGTGCAGAATATAAAACAAATGGGCGACCGGAGAGTTCCTGAGATGCGCAGGCTGCGGAACGGAGCGGCTTGCTAGACGACTGGCCGAAGGCGAAAATGGAAGAGGCGCTGGCCAATACAGCCTGATGCAGCCGCAAGAAGTGGCCGACGCCGTCCTTTTCATGCTGTCGCGACCGCGTAATGTGACCGTCCGCGATCTGGTGATTCTGCCAAATAGCGTGGATCTGTAAACACCAGCCCAGACTGCAGCTAGCCTGATCCTTGCCGATTTCAAAGGAGAGACCATGAGCGACACATCTCGCACGCCAGAAGCAGATGCCAAATATGTCATCGGCGTCGACGTCGGCACCGGCAGCGCCCGCGCCGGCCTGTTCGACCTGACCGGCCGGATGCTGGCGTCCGCCAAGCGGAATATCACCTTGTTTCACGAAGCGGGTTCCATGGTTGAGCAATCGAGCACCGAGATCTGGGCGGCGGTTTGCGCGGCAGTGCGCGAGGCGGTTTCCTCGGCCGGGGTCGATCCGGCGTCCGTCAAGGGGCTCGGGTTCGCTGCCACCTGTTCGCTCGTCGTCCTTGGCGAAGGCGGCAAACCGCTTCCCGTCGGGCCTTCGGAAGATCCGAACCGGGACATCATCGTATGGATGGACCACCGCGCCGTCCCGCAGGCGGAGCGTATCAATGCACTCGGTCATGACGTCCTGCGTTACATCGGCGGCCGTATCTCGCCTGAGATGGAAACGCCCAAGCTTCTCTGGCTGAAGGAAAATCGTCCTGAAGTTTTCGACGCTGCGTGGCAATTCTTCGACCTTGCAGATTTCCTGACCTGGCGGGCGACCGGCGATCTGTCGCGTTCGACCTGCACGGTCACCTGCAAGTGGACCTATCTCGCCCATGAAAAGCGCTGGGATGGCGATTATTTTCATCAGATCGGCCTCGGCACGCTTGCCGACGAAGAGTTTGCCCGCATCGGTCAGGCTATCGTCGAGCCCGGTTCGGCACTCGGTCGAGGACTGACCACGGCTGCAGCCGGCGAGCTCGGCCTGAAGTCGGAAACGCCTGTCGCTGCCGGACTGATCGACGCCCATGCGGGCGGAATCGGAACCGTTGGCACGGGTGCCGGTCCACAAGCCAATCTGGCCTATGTTTTCGGCACTTCCTCCTGCACGATGACATCGACAGCTGAACCGTCGTTCGTGCCCGGCGTCTGGGGGCCTTATTATTCGGCCATGGTGCCGGGACTATGGCTGAACGAGGGTGGTCAGAGTGCCGCCGGCGCGGCGATCGACCAGCTGCTCTCCTTCCATCCGGCTGCCGCGGAAGCGAGGGAGCTTTCTAAGAGGGCCGGCGTTTCGCTGCCGGTTCTGCTTGCAGATATGGCCGCCCGAAAGGCGGGCCGTTCTTCCGACGCCGTCACGCTTGCGGCCGGATTGCACGTCGTTCCCGAGTTCCTCGGCAACCGCGCGCCCTTTGCCGATCCGCATGCCCGCGCAATCATCGCCGGTCTCGGGATGGAGGATGATATAGGCAGCCTGGTCTCTCTTTACGTCGCGGGGCTTTGCGGTATCGGCTACGGCCTCAGGCAGATCATCGAGACGCAGGCCGATGCGGGCGTTACCATCGAAAACATCGTCATCAGCGGTGGCGCCGGCCAGCACGATTTCGTTCGCCAGCTGCTCGCCGATGCGAGCGGCAAGCCGGTCATCGCGACAAAGGCAGAGGAACCGGTACTCCTGGGGGCCGCCATCCTGGGCGCGGTCGCCGGCGGGCTGTTTGCGGATGTGCGCGAAGCGATGACGACACTCTCGGCGGTCGAAACGACATTCCTGCCATCAGAAGGGCCGATCCCTGATATTCATGACAAGCGCTATGAAGGGTTCAAGGAGCTTCAGGCTCTGGCGCGCAAGCTGCGTATCGGCATTTAAGATATCCCAACGCCAAGTCAGGCGGCGCGGTAGCTCGAGGGCCGCTGGATTATGATTCCGTCAGCCCCTTATGTAAGCTTAGATCTGCAAGCTGTAGGAGGCGGGCTGATGGCGAGTTGTTGTGGTTTTCCATCTACGGGCGGACAGGAAGTTCCGCACGGGCCGCGGGCCTCGATCCACTCTGCTTCATCCCGTCCGGTGTTGCAAACTGCCCGAATTGAAGGTGGTCGCGTTTCGGTCGGAACAAGCCAGCCTTTGTTGCCTCAAGACGGTGAGGGACCGGTCAGGTCGGTTCGAATAAACGCGTTCGAACTCTCTGTCGGCGCAGTCACCAACGAAGAATTCGGGCGGTTTGTCGAGGCAACCGGATATGTGACCGAGGCGGAGCGACTTGGCTGGTCCTACGTTTTCTATAAATTCCTCGATGGAGATGTTCCGACATCGGGAGTAGTCGGCGCCGAATGGTGGCGGAAGGTCGAGGGCGCAAATTGGGCCCACCCAAGCGGTCCTGGTTCGTCGCTTGAAAAGCTCGGGAACTTTCCTGTCGTGCACATCTCCTGGCAGGATGCGTCGGACTATTGTCACTGGGCGGGCGGACGATTGCCGAGCGAAGCTGAGTGGGAACACGCCGCACGCGGTGGCCTCGACCAGCCTGTTTACCCATGGGGCGATAAACAGCCGACCGAGACGTTCACCCCCTGCAACATATGGCAAGGACGTTTTCCCGACTTTGATACCGCGGTGGACGGATATGCCGGCCTGGCGCCGGTACTCTCCTTCGAGCCCAACGGATATGGCCTCTACAACATGGCCGGAAACTGTTGGGAATGGACCGCCGATCCATTCCGCGTCCGTTCTCTGCGAAGGGCGGCAACTTCAACCAATTCGGCATCCAAAGAGGAAGGCAAAAGAGTTCTGAAAGGCGGCTCTTACCTTTGTCACGCGTCTTATTGCCATCGGTATCGCATCGCCGCTCGAATGGGCAGCACAGGGGACTCCACAACGGGCCACATAGGCTTTCGCATTGCTTTCGACATCAACGCATCGGCAGATTGACAGTTCGGACATGTTAAGTTAATCCATTAACTGACTGGCTGCAGGACGTTCTTGAGGAGGGGCGTCCTGCGACTTACGGCCAGCATTGCGCTAGGAGGAGACAGATGAAACTCGTCAATCGCATAGCCGTTACCGCGCTTGGCCTCGCGCTTTGCGCACCAGCAAAGGCCGAAACCCTAAAAATCTATTGGAACGCCGGCCACGCTTACCAAGCTTATGCCGACGTCATCAAACAGTTCGAAACGGATCATCCCGGCTGGACCGTGGAGTGGGGCCGTTTTCAATGGCCGGATCTGCGCACGAAGCTGGTGGCCGACCTGTCTGTTGGCAATGCGCCGGATCTTGTTGCCGAACCTGGTGGCTGGGTGCCGGAATTCGCGTTGCAAGGAAAGATAACCACCCTCAACGACTTCGTCGCTAAAGACGGAAAGGGGATGGGTTATCCTGATGACTGGCAGGACTTTTCGGTGGCGAGAAATACCATCGACGGAAAGTACTACGGCGTCCAATTACACCTGACATGCGCGACGCTGGTTTATAACGTCGATCTGCTGAAAGCGGCAGGTTTTGAAAAGCCACCTGCCAATTGGGAAGAGTTCCGCAACGCTGCCATCGCCGTAACGAAAACCGGAAGATTTGGCTTTGCTCCCAACCAGGTGGCCGCCTATTTCACGCCGTGGATCTATCAAAATGGCGGCAAGTTTTACGACAAAGCCTCCAATAAAGTGACGTTCGACAGCCCTGAAGCCGCGCAAGCGCTCCAGTTCGTCGCGGATCTGATCCACAAGGATAAGGCCGCAACCCTTCCTGTCGCCGGCGCCGATTACGAGGGCCCGCAAAAACTATTCACGGCTGGACGGGCAGCCATGATCCTGACAGGACCATGGGATGTCGGACCCATCAAAACAGGCAATCCGAAACTGCATTGGGATGTTGCGCCTTCGCTGACAGAGAAGGATCAGGCAACGATGTCCGGAGGCGTCAGCCTCTTCATTCCGAAGGATGCCAAGCATCCGGCGGAAGCGTGGGATCTGTTGAAGCGCTTCGTCTCGCTCGACGCCGAACTCGCTGCCTCGATACCAAATGGCATGACGATGCCGCGCAAATCCTGGGCTGCCGATCCAAAGGTCAAATCTGATCCGGTGCTTGGGAAATTCAGTCAGTGCCTTCCATACGCAGTGGACTCGTCGGCAGAACTCTCCCTGACGGGCAAGAATGCGACTGTTCAGGACCTTTTCAAAGCCGCTGTTCAGGACATTCTCTATAACAACAAACCCGCCCAGGCAGTGCTGTCGGACTACGCTGCGAAGGCAAACGCAGAGCTTCAGAAAAAGTGACGAAAACTAGAACCGGAGATCGCCGGCATGAAGTTCTTGAACAGCCACCAAGGCCGTCAGGCAACGTTTGCCTACATCGTACTGTCGCCGGCGATCCTCTATTTCACCGTCTACTTCTTCTACCCGATTGCCGTCGAACTTTGGGCCAGCTTCTTTCGCGGGCAGCCGCTGATCGGTGATTCCGAATTTGCCGGATTTGACAACTATATGCAGGCGCTGACGGATGAGAGAGTTCGCGATGCCTTCATCCGGACCGCTGTCTTCGCAATCTGCGGAACGATCGGGACTCTGCTGCCTGCGCTTTGCCTGGCCGCCATCCTCGTCGGGCCCGTCAAGGCTGCAACGACGATCCGGGCGATCATCTTTTTCCCCTACATCATTTCCTTCGTCATCGTTGCGCTGATGTGGAAAAGCATTCTCGACCCATACACCGGCATGTTGAATGCAGTGTTGGCCTCCCTGGGGCTGCCGATGCAGAACTGGCTGAGCACACCGTCGACCGCCTTGCCAACCATCATCGCAGTCACGGTATGGAAGGATATCGGATATGCAATGCTGATCTACATTGCGGCGATCCAATCGATTCCCAAGGATCTTTACGAGGCGGCTGACGTCGATGGGGCATCGGCCAGGCAGAAGTTTTTCCGGATTACCGTTCCGCTGTTGACGCCTACGACGCTCTTTCTCGCCGTCATCAGCATGATCGCCCACCTCCAGGACCTTTCGGCCCCATATCTCTTGACGGGAGGCGGCCCTGCTGAAGCGACAAGATTGTATGCCCTGCATGTCTACGAAACGGCTTTTGTCGAACTCAACATCGGTTATGCATCGGCGCTGTCATTTCTGATGTTGATCGTCATCCTGATCGTCACTGCCTTGCAGTTCCGCTTTCTGAACCGGGAGATCTCTTACTGATGGCAGGTGTGGCAAACCAGCGCCCGGTCGCGGCGTCTCTGATCACCTATCTTGTGCTCGCATTCTTCGTGATCCTGGCGCTTTTTCCTTTCTTCTACATGGTGTCGTTGTCACTGCAGAGCGATGCCGATCTGTTCAGTGGCGTGCCCGTCATCATTCCCTCGGAACTGCAATTCTCGAACTACATCACCATTTGGGACAAAGCTCCCTTTGCCCGCTTCATCGTCAATAGCTTCGTGATCGCCGGAGGCATAACCATACTCCACCTCCTGTTCGATCCCCTGATCGGATACGTGTTTGCCAAGCTTGAATTCCCGGGCCGGCGCTTCATGTTTGTCGCCTTGCTATCGACCCTGATGCTGCCCTTCTTCATCAGAATGATCCCGCTTTATATTCTCACGGCCGAGCTCGGCTGGCTCAACACCTATCAGGGGCTGATCATGCCGTTTGCGATGAGCGCCTATGGCATCTTCATGATGCGCCAGTTCATCCGGCCAGTCCCTTCGGAGCTTCTCGATGCGGCAAGGGTGGATGGAGCGTCGGAGTGGCGGATCTATCGTGCAATCGTCCTTCCGCAGCTTGGGCCCCCAATGGCCACGCTCGGGCTTCTCACATTCGTCTTTCAGTTCAACGAGTTTCTCTGGCCGCTGGTCGTCGTCAGCTCGGTCGAAATGCGGCCAATCACCACAGGGCTCACTCTGTTCAATTCCGAATTCTTTACACAGTGGAATCTGACTGCAACGGGCGGGGTCATTCTCTTCGTCCCGAGCCTTCTGCTGTTCGTGTTTATGCAGCGTTATTTCGTCCAGTCGGTGATGATGTCCGGGATGAAATAGTCGAACGAGGACCACCATGAACTCTTCTCCGAATGTCATCGTATTCTTCACGGACCAGCAGCGCTGGGACACCGTTGGACTTCACGGTCATCCACTCAGGCTTACGCCGAATTTCGACCGCTTGGCCCAAGCAGGCATGTTTGTTCCCAATTCCTTTACCTGCCAGCCGGTTTGCGGTCCGGCTCGGTCCGCGCTTCAGACCGGGCTCTATCCGACGACGACCGGCTGCTTTCGAAACGACATCCCGCTTCCTCCGCAACAGAAGACGCTGGCCCACCATTTCGCCAAGGGCGGCTATGAGACGAGTTATATCGGCAAGTGGCATCTTGCCTCCAGGGAACCGGTGCCGCCGGAGCAGCGGGGTGGGTATCAACACTGGTTGGCGTCCAACATCCTGGAATTCACGTCCTATGCCTACGACACCACCATGTTTAATGCGGCAGGCGAGGCGGTGAAGCTGCCGGGCTATCGGGTCGATGCTTTGACAGACGCCGCAATCCGCTATGTCGCCCAGCCGCGGGACAAGCCGTACTTCCTGTTTCTCTCGTTCATCGAGCCACACCACCAAAACGAGTTTGACGATTATCCAGCTCCGGTTGGCTACGAGGAGCGTATCCGAGAGAAAATGGAATTGCCTCCGGATCTGGCCATGCTTGGCGGATCGTCCTCAGAGCATTATCCCGGCTACATGGGAATGGTACAGCGGCTTGACGAAGCGCTGGGGCGGCTCGTCGATACGTTGATCAGTCTCACGCAGCTCGACAACACTGTGATCCTATTTACCTCGGACCACGGCTGCCATTTCAAGACGAGAAACAAGGAATACAAACGGTCATGCCACGAGGCATCGATCAGGGTTCCGACGTTTTTTCATGGGCCCGGATTTATGAACCGCGGCCCCTACGACGGGTTGGCAAGTCTTATCGATCTGCCCCCAACCTTGCTCGCGGCCGCCGGGCTGCCGGTGCCGGACGAGATGCAAGGACGGTCGATATTCCGAAATTCGCCGTTGGAGAACGAGAGTATTTTCGTGCAAATAAGCGAGAGCCATGTCGGACGAGCCTTGAGGACCAGGCGCTGGAAATATGAGGTGGGTGGACCGGAACTAAGTGGCTGGGACGACATGAACGGTTCCGCTTATGTCGAGACCCATCTTTACGACCTCGAAAAGGATCCGTATGAGCTGGATAATCTTTGCAGGCACGGCGAATTCGAGGACGTTCGCGAGAGCCTGCGAACAGAACTCCTACGCCGGATCGCCGACGCAGGTGAACCTCTACCGACGATAACGCCGATATGAATGAACACGGGAAACAGGCGCGGCCGTTGCAGCCGGTGTCCAACGAGAGGAACGTGACGGTCGCTGACGTCGCGCGCCATGCAAGCGTTTCTACAGCTGCCGTTTCCTTTTACTTCAGTGACAGGGCCGAACATCTGAAGCGTGTCGGCCCCGAGGCCCGGGAGCGTATCCGAGCAGCGGTTGAGGCGCTTGGATATGTGCCAAACAAGACTGCGCGTCATTTGCGCCGCCAGAAGAGCGAGCGCCTGTGCATCATTCTGCCGAAACTTGGCATCCCTTACGCCGATAAGATGGTGCAGGATCTGGGCCAGGCTGCCGTAGAACGTGGTTTGCTGCCAATCGTGTCAACGGCATCGAACATCGCTGAGCTGCAGAAAGTCCTTGCGGAAGTGGAAGCCGGCTTGGCCGATGGTGTAGTCGCTGACGTTGAATATCTGAGCGAAGAACAGGTCGACGCAGTTTTCGCCGGCATGGGCAAAGATTGTCTCATCATACACCCGACGGCCCGATCAATGCGATTTAGCGTGCTGAACAACGGCCTCGTGGCGGCACTCGAAACAGCATTCGAGGATCTTATTTCGAAAGGGCACCGAATATTTGCCTATGTTCAAAATACCGGCCTTAGTCCCAATCACCGTCTTCAGGCCATCATGGACCGCCGGAGGCGGCTCAAGGGTGATGTCGTCATCGACACGATGGTGGGGGCCAGCGAAAGATCGTTAGCCGCCGACTGCGCGCGCAGGATCGTGGCGCTCGAGCCACGCCCAACAGCGGTTTTTGTCGAGTCGGACTATACTGCCGTGACGGTGATCGAGGAATTTTCCCGCCTGGGTATCTCGGTGCCGCGGGAGATCGCCGTCGTGGGATGTGGTAATGCGGAGGAAGGATTTTATTGCGAGCCGCGCCTCACCACGATCGGCCCGGAATGGGGATCGTTGGAGGAAGCGGGGCGTTATCTCATAGATAGCATTGCGACAAGCGAGCGCCAGCCGCCCAGAGCGTTCCACACGAGCTGGACGTATTTGCTGCGAGCTAGTGCTTAAACTGTCGCAGCTGAGCAGTCAGCCCTTCTCCAGCTGTCGGCGCCAGCCCGGGCGCGCGCAGACAACTAATTGCACCGGCACCGCGACAGAGTTTCGCCCTTGAGCCGGTCATCCGAGGAAGCGCTTGTGAACAACCGGGGAATCCACCCTGGCATCCGGCCTATACGGGGTCTATTGGCGCGACCGACTGGCGCACGATCATTTCGCACTCCAGCTTGACCTTGTGATTGTCATGCCGCATCCGCGGCGCGGCGATCATCTCGGCAAGTTTCTCGACGGCATAGCGCGCCATGTCGGCATGGGGCAGTTGCATCGTCGTGAGTGGCGGCAGCATATCGCCGGAATAGGATTCATTGTCGAAACCGATGACCGAAAGGTCGCGCGGGATAGACAGGCCGGCTTCCTTTGCGGCTTCATAGACACCCATGGCGATGCGGTCGCAGAAACAGCAAATCGCCGTCGGCCGGTCATCGAGCGCTTGCAGGCGCTTGAAGGCTGCATAGCCTCCCTGAATCGTCCAACGCCCCTTGATGATAAGATGGTTGTCGACAGGAATGTCGCGCATTGTCAACGCTCGGCGATAACCCTTGATGCGCTCGCGAGAAGCTTCGATCGCGTCCTCGCCACCGATATAAGCAATGCGCGTATGCCCGGCATCGATCAGCGACAGCGTTGCCTTCATGACAGCCGACAGGTCTCCGGGCACCACGCTCGGCAGAGGCTTGTCGACCGTATAACAGTTCAAAAGTACGGTCGGCCATTGCGCGAGCTGCGGAGCAAGCGTCACTTGCTGCGTGATCAGCCGCGCATAGATGACGCCCGCAGCTGGCAGCGTCGCGAGATGGCCGAGAGCTGCCTGCTCTGCCTCCTCGTCGGCGTCCGTCGGCATCACCGAGAGCAGATAGCCCAGCTCGTTTGCCGCCTCTGCGGCTCCGTCGATCAAGCCGGCGACATGAGGCGAACTTGTCACCTCGTTGATGAGCATGGCAATCAGCGGACGCCGGTCGATGCGCCGAGCCTGCGTCCTGTAACCCATCCTCGCCGCCGCACTTAGAACAGCCTCACGCGTTGCCGGCGATATGCGCGTTCCCGGAGCATTGTTGAGCACAAGCGACACGGTCGCCTGCGAGACGCCGCAGGCGGCAGCGATGTCGGACATCGTCGGCTTTTTGATCACGCGAACCCCTTGCAAGACTGACTATTCGCTTAGCACGAAGTTTTACGAACGCAAAAGCGGTGAGGGCTTGCTTGATAATAATTTTAGTTATAACCAGTGATTTATAACTAATCACTCTGGGAGGAGTGCATGGCAGGAGTAAAGCTCGCTGGGGTGTCCAAAAGCTATGGCGCGGTGAATGTCATCCGTGACATTTCGCTTTCGATCAACGACGGCGAGTTCCTGGTTTTCGTCGGACCTTCCGGCTGCGGGAAATCGACGCTTCTGCGGATGATCGCTGGTTTCGAAACCATCACCGGCGGCGAGGTCCTGCTCGGCGGCAACCGGGTCAATGACATGGCTGCCCGCGATCGCGGAGTGGCGATGGTCTTCCAGAACTACGCCTTGTACCCCCACATGACAGCTCGTGAGAACATGGCCTTCGGCCTGCGCAATATTGGTACGCCGAGGGCCGAAATCGCCTCACGCATCGATAAGGCCGCCGCCATCCTCCAGCTTGAGCCTTATCTCGACCGCAAGCCGAAGGCGCTTTCCGGCGGCCAGCGTCAGCGTGTTGCGATCGGCCGCGCCATCATGCGCGAACCGGATGTCTTTCTATTTGACGAGCCGCTCTCCAATCTCGATGCCGCTCTTCGCGTCTCGATGCGCACCGAGATCGCCAAGCTCCACCACCGCCTCGCCGCAACCATGATCTACGTGACTCACGATCAGACGGAAGCCATGACCATGGCAGACCGTATCGTGGTCCTCAGGGACGGGCAGATCGAACAGGTCGGCGCGCCGATCGAGCTTTACGAGCGCCCTGCCAATGCCTTCGTGGCTGGTTTCCTCGGTGCGCCGCGCATCAATCTGCTCCCGGCAACAGTCACAGCCGTCGACGGCGAAACGGTCGAACTCGCCTGTGCGGGAGATGCCCGCCTTACTGCCAAGGTTCGTGCCAGTCCCGCCAAAGGCGACACGGTGACGATCGGCCTGAGGCCGGAAATCCTGTCGCCGGCCGATGAAGGAGCGCTCAGCGGAATCGTTGATGTCGTTGAGCAGCTCGGCTCGTTGCAACTTGTCTATGCGACACTTGCTGATGGCACCGCCATCGTCTCCGAACTGCGCGGCGGCGCGGCGCCTTCGATCGGCTCGGTCGCCCGGTTCGCGATCGGCCCCGGCACGCGCCACGTCTTCGATGCAAACAAGGTCTCGATCACCCTGCATTCTGAGGTGGATGGAGCATGAGCGCCAGCAGCCTGACCGCCGCGCGCAGGCGCGATGCACTCGCCGCTTACATCTTCCTCGCGCCTTTCGCGGTGATCTACGCCACGTTCCTGGTCTACCCGTTCTTCAAGGGCTTGTGGATCAGTCTCCACGACTGGGAGCTTGCCGGCAGCTACCGGAAATATATCGGCCTCCTCAACTATGAGGACATGTGGTTCGACACGATCTTCTGGAAGACCGTGGGCAATACGCTGGCCTTCGTCGCCATGACCGTGCCGACCATGACAGCACTGGCCCTGGTGCTGGCTCTTGCCGTGTTCGGGCAGGGGCGGCTCAAGGGTGTGCTGCGGTCCGTGTTCTTCATGTCGAGCGTGTTTTCGGTATCGGTCGTGACGCTGATCTGGTCGATGGTGCTGTCTGCGGACAACGGCCTGCTGGTGCCGCTCTTCAATCTCATCGGCGTCAAGCCCATCAATTTCCTCGGGCACCCGACGCTCGCCATGCCGTCGATTGCGTTGACGACGCTTTGGTGGGGTGTCGGCCTCCCCATGGCGCTGTTTCTGGCGGCATTAAGCCAGATACCGCCGGAACTTTACGAAGCGGCCGAACTCGATCATGCCGGTCGGTTCAGCGTCCTGAAAAACATCACCCTGCCGTCGATCCGTCACACCGTGCTCCTGGTTCTGGTCCTGCAGATCGTCGGTCAGTTCCAGATTTTCGGTCAGGCCCACCTGATGACACAGGGCGGGCCTGCCAATCGGACGCGTACGCTGGTTCAGTACATCTACGAGACGAGCTTCCGCGACTGGCAGGTCGGTTACGCCACGGCCATGTCCTTCGGGCTCTTCATCCTGATGCTTGGCTTCACAATGCTGCAGCTCTGGCTCGGCCGCAGGGGGGACGAATGATGGCAAGCGCACGTACAAGCGGCCTGCGCCGCGCCACGGACGGTCTCATCCTCGCCGCAACCATCGCCTTTGCGATCCTCTGGCTTCTGCCCGTCGTCTGGGTCGTCGCCATGTCGCTGAAGCCGAATGCCGAGCTAATGCGTTCCACGGCAGGCTTCCTGCCGGTCCCATTCACGCTCGATAATTATATCGGCCTCCTGAAGCTCGATACCGTGCCGCGCTGGCTGATGCACAGTCTCATCGTCTCGGTAACGATGACGATTATGGTTCTGGTCGTCTCGTCTATGGCCGGCTACGCATTCGCGCGCCTGGAGTTCCCCTTCAAGAAGACGCTGTTCATGCTCGTGATTGCCGGCCTGATGGTGCCCGAGCAGGCAGTGTTCATTCCGCTGCACACGATGGTCTCGGGCTGGGGACTGCATAATACCCACTTCGCGCTGGTCATGCCGCGCGTCGCCGTGCCGATCGGTGTGTTTTTGATGATGCAATTCTTCCGCAGCGTTCCGAAAGAACTGGAGGAAGCGGCCGCCATTGATCACGCCTCACGGCTGACGATCTTTCTGAAGATTATGCTGCCGCTCTCCGTGCCTGCACTGACCACGCTCGGTCTGTTCACCTTCATCTTCGCCTGGAACGACTTTCTCTGGCCGCTCGTCTCGGCGACCAAGGCCGACATGTACACGGTCACGGTCGGCCTTGCCTCGATCCAGACCAACTTCGCTTTCTCGGAGGGCATCGGCGCTGTGATGGGATCGGCGGTCTTTGCCAGCCTGCCCATCGTTCTTCTGTTTCTGATCTTCCAGCGCTTCATCGTGGCAGGTGTTGCCATGAGCGCCGGCAAATAGGCACCGGCCCGACCGGCCATGCCGGGACGGGTTTTTCGCAACGGCATCGCAAGGAGGATATGATGCACAAGACGAAAATGCTGCAACGTCTGGCGCTCGCCACGACACTGATGACCGCGCTCTGGGGAGGAGCAGCCCAAGCAGTCGACATCTCGTTCTTCCGCTTCTTCGGCGATTGCCAAGGCGAATACGGCGAGATGACAGACGTGACCAAGGCCAATGGCGAATGTGGCATCATCACCGCGCTCACCAACAAGTTCAACGCAGAAAACACCATCGGCGCCAAGGTCGTCACCCAGACGGCCGAATGGGGCGCCTATTACGACCTGCTGACCGCGACTTATTCCACCGGCAACATCCCTGACGTCGCCGTCATGCACGCCTCGATAATGCCGAATTTTTCCGACCGGGATCTCCTGACGCCGCTGACCAAGCCTATTGCCGATCTCGGCATCCAGACAAGCGACTTCGTACCGGCGGCGCTGAAGAACGCTACCGCCAAGAATGAAATTTATGCTCTCCCATACGACCTTCATGCGCTGCTCTTCCACGTCAACATGGACCTGATGAAGAAGGCGGGCCTTGTGAACGCAGACGGCTCGCCGATCCTGCCGAAGTCGCCCGAGGAACTGCTCGAGCAAGGCAGGAAGTTCAAGGAAGCGACCGGCAAGTACTATATCGGTTCGGAAGCCCAGAGTTCGGAAGGCATGATGGTGCGCCTGTTCGACACGCTTCTCTGGCAGCAGGGCGTCGATGTCCTCGCCGACGACGGCAAGACGGCCAGCATCAATACAGCGGAAGGGCTGAACGCAGCCAAGCTGATCTCATCGATTTTCTCGGAAGGTCTTGCCAACCCGGCGCTGGATTATCCCGGCTCCGAACAGGCGTTCCTCAGCGGCGAAACCGGGATTCTGATCAACGGCACCTGGGGCGTCGACAACTACGATACCCAGGCCAAGAGCGGCAAAGTTGCCCTCAAGGACTATCGCGTCGCCAATGTGCCGCAACTCTACGCCAAGCCGTCCGTCTGGGCCGACAGCCATATGTGGGTCATCCCGCAGGATGGCGATCGCAGCGAAGACAAGACGAAAGCCGCTCTCGCCTTCCTCAAGTTCCTGAACGACAACAACTTCCAATGGTCGCGCACCGGCCATTTGTCGACCCGGCAGTCGGTTCTGAATTCCGAAGAGTTCAAGGCCCTGCCGCATCGCGCCGAGTTTGCCGACACTGCCAAAAATGCCACGTCACTGCCGCAGATCCAGAACCAACGTGCGGTCTACAATGCGATGATCACCGACTTGAACGCGATGTGGCTGACAGGCACCGATCCGCAGGCAACGGTTGAAGCGATGCAGGCCGGCGTCGAGCGCGTCCTGCGTCGCAATCGCTAGTTTCTCCAATCCCTCATGGGGGTGGTCTCCCGCCGGGATACGCGCCACGCCGTGCGTATCCCGGAACCCCAATCGAAAAAGCCGATCTTCCAAGGACAACTGATGAACGCCTATTCCCAGTCGCTCGCCCCAGCGAACACGCCGCTCCGCCAAACACTTTCCCTTGATGGGACCTGGGAGTTCCGCCACGAGACCGATCGTGCATGGCGCCATGCAAAGGTGCCGGCGCACTGGCAGGCGTGTTTCGAGGATCTCGCGGTTAGCTTCGGATCGGCAACCTATCGCAAGATCTTCACGCTCCCCGCAGAATGGTCGGCTCGGCAAATCGCCATCCGCTTCGGTGCTGTCGGCGATCTGGCCACCGTCTTCATCAACGGCACTGAGATCGGCCGCCATGAAGGCGGTTATCTTCCTTTCGAATTCGTGATTCCACCCGCTCTGTTGAAGGCGGAGAACACCGTCGAGGTCCTGGCCTGCCTGCCGGATGCCCATCGCAACGAGGGTGGCGCCGATTTTGCGGAGATCCCGCATGGCAAGCAGAGCTGGTATGGCCCGCAAGGCGGGATCTGGCAGTCCGTCCTCATCGAGGCCCGCGATCCCGCTCACATCTCATCGCTTCGCCTCGACCCGATTTGGCCGGAAGCCAGGCTCGATCTTAAAGCCCGCTTTGCGAGCATGGTTGCAGGCTCGCTGAAAATCGAGATCATCGGCCCGCAGGGCATGCCCGTCTTTACCGGAAACATTCCGGCCGCGGGAAATACCCTCGAACATTCGATCCAGCTCGACGCCGTCGCGCCATGGTCGCCCGACAGCCCGAACCTCTATACGATCACAACGATCCTCAGCGCCGACGGCGTCGAGATCGACAGCCGGGAGGAAAGTTTCGGCTTTCGCCGCTTCGAAGCCAAGGACGGCTTCCTGCATCTGAACGGCAAGCCGCTTTATCTGCGCGCCGCGCTCGATCAGGATTACTATCCCGATGGTTTCGGCGCGCCGCCTTCGCTCGACCTGCTCGAAGACCAGTTGCGCAAGGCCAAGACAATGGGACTGAATTGTCTGCGCTGCCACATCAAAGTGCCGGACCCGCGCTATTACGAGGTCGCCGACCGGCTGGGCATGCTGATCTGGAGCGAAATTCCAAATATCGAGACCTTCACCCCGGCCTCCGCCGAGCGCCTGCGCACGACCATGGAAGGTATTCTCGCCCGTGACGGCAATCACCCCTCCATCGTAATCTGGACCCTGATCAATGAAGATTGGGGCACGCGGCTGCGCGAAGCGGCCGAACAGCGGCAATGGATTTCCGACATGGTCGACTGGCTGCGTGTCGAAGACCCGCTACGGCTCGTTGTCGACAATTCCGCCTGCTTCCCGAACGTTCACGTCAAGACCGACATCAACGACTTCCACTTCTACCGAACGGCGGTGGATCGACGCGAGGAATGGGACACGCTCTGCCGCGAATTCGCAGGCAATGCCGACTGGACCTTCTCAACCGAAAAGGAAGCCGTGCGCACGAGGAAGGAACCGCTTGTTCTCTCCGAGTTCGGCGTCTGGGGTCTGCCCGATCCCGCCCGTCTGCGCGAAAAGAACGGCCGCGACCCCTGGTGGATGGCCTATGGTGCCACCTGGGCGGATGGCACGGCACTGCCGCAGGGCATCGAAGCCCGTTTCCGCGAACTCGCTCTTGAGAAAGTGTTTGGCGATCTCGGCCAGTTCATCGAGCAGGTGCAGTGGTATCAATACATGAACCTGAAATACGAGATCGAGGTTATCCGAACGCACGCGCCGATCGGAGGTTATGTCATCACCGAACTCACCGATGTCCATTGGGAAGGCAACGGGCTGATGGACATGGCACGCAATCCGCGCGTCTTCGCCAAAGCGCTACCGGCCGTCAATTCCGACATCGTCATCGCGCCGGGTGCTGCCCGCCACGCCGTCTATGAGGGGCAGACGGCCAGTTTCGACATCAAGGTGTCGAGCGGCGGAACAGCACTGCCCGAAGGCAGCCGCCTCGTCTGGGAATTTGGCGCTGAAAAAGGCGAGATACCGCTGCCGGCTATTGCGCCGATGCAGGTTCATACTGCGCCGATCGCCGCGACAGCAGCTGCGGTGCCGGTGCCCGAGATCCAAAAGGCACGGTTCCAGGTCGTGGCGCCTGATGGAAGCGCGCTGTCTCAGAATTCCGAGACACTCGCGGTCTACGTTAAGCGCGATGTGCCCCCCATTCGCTTTGCTTCGCACGACGACGGGATTTCCGAGAGGTTGTCAGCCCTTGGCCATGTCAGCGTGTCGCTGCACGAGGCGGATGTCTTCGTCACTAAGGACATCGATGCCGATCGCGTCGAGGCAATCCATTCCGGCCAGCGGGTGCTGCAGATCGTCGACAAGGACCCCGGCCGTCTGCGTGATGACGCGCCGCCGCGCGATGGCCCGATGTCGATCGAAATTGATCCGGGCGCCAGCGGCATGGTTTCCGGACCATACTTCACTTTTCCCGGCTACAATCTCTTCAATCGTCACAAATCGATCTGGCGCGGGGATTGGGTCGGCAACTTTTCCTGGTTGCGCCGGGATGGTGTCTTCGCCCATGTGCCGGGCGGTCCGCTGTTCGACTTGTCCTTCACCGGCGTCGCGCCGCACCAGGTGATGGCCGGCCTCCGTCCCTGGGAATTCCAAGGTCGCGTGCACGCCGGCGTCGTCATCGGCTGGGTTCACAAACCCGCTGCCTTCATCATCGAAAAGCGGCTCGGCCGTGGTAAGCTGGTTGCGACGACCTTCCGCCTCCACCAGGAGGCACCGGACGCCGACCCGCTTGCCACCGCGCTTTACGATGGCCTCCTCGCTCTTGCCATTAGACCGTGAGCTCAGTGACAGTCAACAGAGGTCGCGGCGACTTCGCTTTGGCTCAAGCGCTAGCGGGAGGGTTCGGGTCGCTGGTCGAGTATATGGCCCGAAGCGGGCGAAACGGATCGAAAGGCTTCGTAGCGAGCCTCCCAGGCTGCACTGTCTTCCAGGAGAATCATCCCGTAGGAGATAGGTCTGTTATGCGATCTTCGGCTGCGATATTCTCGACCGATGAAACTCAGTCAGACCATACGGTTCGCTACCGCCGAGGACGGCACCCGTATCGCCATGGCGTCTTGCGGGCAGGGTCAGGTGATCCTGCGGGCGGCGCACTGGCTGAGCCATGTCGATTACGATCTCGAAAGCCCGGTGTGGCGGCCATGGCTCCAGGCGCTATCCGCCCACAACCGGTTTGTGCGCTACGATCCGCGCGGCTGCGGTCTGTCGGACCGGCATGTCTTTGATCTTTCGGTCGAAGCGTGGCACGCAGACCTTGCTGCCGTGGCAGCGTCGATCGAGGAGCCGCGCTTCGTGCTCCTCGGTCTTTCGCAGGGCGGCGCGCTCGCTATCGCATATGCCCTCAAGTATCCCGAGCGAGTATCGCATCTGGTGCTTCTGAACGCCTACGGTCAGGGTGCCCGCGCCAGAGCTCAGACCGAGGCGGAGCGGCTGGAAGCCGAGACCCTTGTCAATTTCGTTCGCATCGGCTGGGGACGCGATAATCCGGCGTTTTGCCGGTTCTTCACCAATCTCTTTATCCCCGACGGCACGCCTGAACAGCATCGCTGGTGGGGCGATCTCGAGCGGCAAACGGCAACGGCCGACGTCGCCGCACAACTGCTTTGGCAGATGCAGGGGATCGACGTGCTCGACCTTGCGGCGATGTTGCGCGTCCCGACGTTGATCGCACACTGCCGCGGTGACATGCGCGTGCCGTTTGACCAGGGTTGCAAGCTCGCCGCCGCGATTCCGGGCGCGAGCTTCGTGCCGCTTGAGAGCAAGAACCATGTGCTCTTGCCGGACGAGCCCGCTTGGAATGTATTTCAAACGGAACTTGCTGCCTTTCTCGGGCAGGATCGGTCGGTGCGGCCGCGCGCGGTCAGTGAGGCCGGTCTGACACCCGCCGAGGCCGCCCTTCTCGACCTTGTCGCGGAGGGGCTAGATAACCGCGCGATCGCCGAACGGCTTGGCAAGAGTGCAAAGACCGTGCGAAACCAGCTGTCGGTGATATTCAGCAAACTCGGCGTGCATAGCCGCTCGCAAGCGATCGTCGTCGCGCTCTCCCGATAGTCCCGCTCTGCAGGTGGATAGACACCTCCTCCGATGCCGACGGGACATGTGTCCCTCCAAGGAGTGGATTTCTTCGCAGACGCGGGACAACCGCCTCATGCTCGCCGAGACGGCAAGCTTCATCCTTGGCATCGCGGATGGCAGGACGCCATCCGAGCACCGGGAGGAATTCACATGACGGAAATCAACGAAACAACGCTCAATGAACTCGTGGGCCGCGTCCTTGGCGACCTCGGCGGAGCGGTCAGCGTGCCGCTGGTCCGGATCGGAGATGCTCTCGGGCTGTACAGGACACTGAAGGAGATCGGGCCGGTGAAGGCCGACGAACTTGCCGATGCCTCGGGATGCGCACCTCGCTATGTCCGCGAGTGGCTGGCGGCACAGGCCGCCTCGGGTTATGTGCACCATGAGCGAGGACTGTTCTCGCTGACACCCGAGCAGGCCTTCGTGTTTGCCGAGCCGGACAGCCCGGTCAATCTGATCGGCGCGTTCGATACCGCTGCTGCGATGGTCGAGAACCAGCCGAAGGTGCAGTCCGCCTTCAAAACCGGCCGAGGCGTTGCCTGGGGCGATCAGGCCGGCTGCATGTTCTGCGCCGTCGCGCGGCTATTCCGCCCAGGTTATGTCAATGCCCTTGTGCAGGACTGGCTGCCGGCGCTCGACGGTGTCACCGACAGGTTGAAGATGGGTGCGAAGGTGGCGGACGTTGGGTGTGGGCACGGGTTATCGACGATCCTGATGGCGCAGGCGTTTCCCAATTCCCGCTTTGTGGGCTACGACTTCCATCCGGGCTCGATTGCCGCTGCGACTGCGCACGCCCAGGCACACGGTTTGACGAACCTGAACTTCGAGGTCGGCCGTGCGCAGGATTTCGACGGTCGGGATTTCGATCTGATCACCTGCTTCGACTGCCTGCACGACATGGGCGACCCGAAAGCCGCTGCGGCTCATATCCGGAAGGCGTTAAAAAAGGGTGGCGTCTGGATGGTGGTCGAACCAATGGCCGGAGATACGCTGGAGGAGAACATCAATCCGGTTGGACGGCTCTATTACTCAGCCTCGACGATGATCTGCGTTCCGACCTCGCTTGCGCAGGAGACAGGGCTCGCACTCGGCGCGCAGGCGGGAGAGCGGCGATTGGCCGAGGTGATCCGCTCAGGCGGTTTCACTCATATCCGGCGTGCAGCCCAGACGCCCCTCAACATGATCCTCGAGGCCACCTGACAGGTCGCGCCTCCCGTTGGAAATGCCGCGCCGCATTCCCGGCCTCGTCAGGAAAGTCGACGAGTGCGGCGTCTGGCTTGCAGCAGAACGCCAGCCGCCCTATCTTCAACGGCGGCGGTAAATCGTGCGAAGGCTTTGCTCTTGGCGGGCTGTGTGGTAGGAGCGGGCCATGACATCATTGATCGATTTCGATTGCCAAGGCTGCGGAGCCTGCTGCTCCTTCTCGCCGACCTGGCCCAGATTTTCCACCGAAACAGACGCTGCTCTCGATTTGCTGCCGGCGCATTTCGTAGCCGCGAACCAGCAAGGAATGCGTTGCGACGGTGCGCGCTGCTCCGCATTGGTCGGTCGCGTCGGTTCAGAGACATCCTGTCAAGTGTACGATCTTCGGCCTGACGTCTGCCGCGCCTGCGTCCCAGGGGATGACGCATGCTTGACCGCGCGCGCGTTCTTCGGGCTCGGTCAGCCAAGTTTGCCGCCCGGTCACATCGATGCGGAACCGCCAATCAACTGAGGCGGGTTCCGTCCGGCTCGTCTCTTCGCCTGTCGACTTTACTGCAGCGATTGTCGTCCGACAGTCAGCCGAAGGTAAGGCCCGGTGGAGCCATCCGACGTGGACTATCTGCCTAATAGCGCGACAAGCGATATCGGCATTTCGACCGCGAAAAAATCCATTGCCGCACCGATAATCATCACCCACACGACTATCAGGAAAATGAGCGCTGCAATCCTGATTTCTACAGGCTGCATTATTTGCGCCATCCCAGCATATGCGTCCCCCGAGACAAAACCCTGTTATCCCTCGTGCAAATTTCCTATGGCGAGGGATGATGCGCAACGGTCGAGAGCGTGGGCGCATGCGGTGCCGAACTCTTCGCTTTCTCGAAACTGATGTCGCTTTGACCGATCAAGTCGCCGGACGTAGCTCTGTCGCTGCGTTCGAGATGATGGCCTTCAAGGAAGGAGCGGTAGGCATCTGCGATGCCCTCCTTCAGACTTATCTTAGGAGACCAGCCGAGAGTGCGAAGCTTGTCGACGCTCAGGAGTTTACGTGGCGTGCCATCTGGCTTGGTGAGGTCGCGCGTGATCTTGCCTTCGAAACCAACGATCTTGGAGACGAGGTATGCCAATTCGAGGATGGTAATGTCTTCGCCACAACCTACGTTCACATGACCTTCGGCGGAATAGGTCTTCATGAGATGGAGGCAGGCGTCGGCGCAATCGTCAACATGCAGGAATTCGCGCCGCGGCGTGCCAGTACCCCAGATGCATATCTCTTGCTGCTGGTTGACCTTGGCCTCATGCGTCTTGCGTATGAGCGCCGGCATGACATGGCTTGACCCGAGGTCAAAATTGTCGCCTGGACCGTAAAGATTGGTAGGCATGGCCGAGATGAAATCTCTACCGTGCTGTTTGCGATAGGCTTGGCAGAGCTTTAATCCGGCTATTTTGGCGATCGCATACCATTCATTCGTGGGCTCAAGCGATCCGGTCAGAAGTGAGTCCTCAACGATCGGCTGATCGGCGAATTTCGGATAGATGCAGGACGAGCCCAGAAACATCAGTTTTTCGACGTGAGCTCTATGGGCGGCGTGGATGACATTCGCTTGGAGAATCAAGTTGTCGTAAAGGAAGTCGGCCGGATAGGTAGCGTTCGCGAGAATACCGCCGACCCTCGCAGCAGCCAGGAAGACAGCGTCGGGACGATGCTTACTCATCCACGCCTCCACCTGCTCCTGCCGTCTGAGATCGACCTCGGCGCGGGTGGCCGTCAAAATCTCGCAGCCCTCGGAAGCGAGACGTCGGACGATTGCAGAGCCCACCATGCCGCGGTGGCCCGCGACATAGACCCTCTTTCCGGCTAGGCTGTAGATCACCTCAGGCATAGGCAAAACCTTTGGTTGCGCCGACCGACGGAACATTTCGTGCCATGACTTTCAGATCCTCGCGAACCATCTCTGCAACCAGCTGATCAAGACTGGTCTCATGTTTCCAGCCAAGCTTCGTGTGCGCCTTCGTCGGATCGCCGATCAGAAGATCAACTTCAGTCGGACGGAAATAAGCCGGATCGATCTCCACCACACACCGACCGGATGTCTTATCGTATCCCTTTTCCTCAACCCCGTTCCCACGCCAATCAATCGGCATGCCCACCTGGGCAAAGGCTTTGTCAACGAAGGAACGAACCGAGTGCGTTTCGCCGGTCGCAAGGACATAGTCCTCCGGTTCGTCCTGTTGCAGCATCAGCCACATGCCACGGACATATTCTCGTGCATGTCCCCAGTCGCGCTTGGCGTCCAAATTGCCGAGATAAAGCCTTTCCTGCAGCCCAAGATGGATCGCAGCCGCCGCCCGGGTGATTTTGCGCGTCACGAATGTTTCGCCGCGGATCGGGCTTTCATGATTGAACAAAATGCCGTTCGAGGCGTGCATGCCATATGCCTCGCGATAATTGACCACAATCCAATAGGCGTAGAGCTTGGCAGCCGCGTAGGGGGATCGAGGGTAGAAAGGCGTCGTTTCGCTCTGTGGGACTTCCTGAACTTTGCCGTAGAGCTCTGAGGTGGACGCTTGATAGAAGCGGGTCTTCTTGGTCAGACCCAGGAGGCGAATTGCTTCAAGTAGCCGAAGGGTGCCGGTTCCATCGGCGTTAGCCGTATATTCCGGCGTCTCGAAAGAGACTTGGACGTGGCTCTGTGCGGCGAGATTATAGATCTCGTCCGGCTGCGTTTCCTGAACGACGCGGATGAGGTTCGTTGAATCGGTCATGTCCCCGTAATGCAGAATAAAGCGAGGATTTTCGACATGGGGATCCTCGTATAGATGCTCGATGCGACTGGTGTTGAAAGACGATGAGCGTCGCTTGAGGCCGTGAACAATATAGCCCTTCTCCAGGAGCAATTCGGCCAAATACGCACCGTCCTGACCCGTTATACCCGTAATCAGCGCGACTTTATTTTCGTTTTTCACTGCGGTCTCCGTAATTTATTTCGACGGAATCAGGTGGACACGCTGTTCGAACTCATGTGAACTCGTGGTACTTCCTCAGTGAGCTCGCAAACAGTTCTGAATCGCTGAAGTTGTACATGGCGTGTTTGTTCGGATTGACGTTATTTATGGCAACGGCAATCTCTGCGTTGCGCGCGGTCTTCAGCTGATGTAGGCAAAACTCTACGGCCCGACGGCTCGTCTTTCCCCATTTTACGACCACTAGCGTTCGTTCTGCTAACGCTGTCAGATGCATCGTATCAGCCGAGGCGAGCACAGGTGCGCTGTCGAAGATGACGATTTGGCCCTGTGAGGCGGCCATCGCGACGATGTCAGCCGCATCAGTCAAACGAACGCGCCGATGGAGACTGGCATTGCCAGCCGGGATGAAGTCGATGCCGCTTGGATGGTGATGGATGATGTCCCGTATTCCGGCCTGTCCACACAGGAATTCGTTCAACCCCTGCTTTAGCTCTGATTTGAAAAACGAGTCGAGATTTCCGAGTCTGAGGTCGCCATCGACAAGCAGCACCGGAATTCCGTTGGCGGCGAGATCGATTGCCAGGGATCTGGCGACAAGCGACTTGCCCTCTCCGCTGTGAGCCGACGTCACAACAATCGTGCTTGGCAGTTTTCCGCCGTTAGATTGTTTGAGCGAAGTCATGACGGAGCGAATTGCTTCGTCAAACATCCCGTCTTGGATGCTCCCGAAGAGCATCGACGGATCTCTCCGGTCTTTCCGTTTCAGGTGCGGGATGAATCCGGCGGGTACGATGCGCGACATTCCGGCCATCTGGTCGAAGCTGCGGACTGAATTGTCCAACATCTCGACCACGAAAGCGGCCGTCACCGCGATCGATATCGAAGCCAAAAGGGCGCCGATCAAATAGAAAAGCCGCCCGCGTCCCTGCGGCGCCAGCGGCACCGCGGCCGGTGACAAAACTTCCAGTTCCGCGCCCGGCAGCATCGCTTGCGCAGCCAGGCCACGGCGCTGCTCCTCGAGCTTATCCAGCGCCGTCTGCTCTTTGTCAGCCATGTGCTGGAGTCGGGCCAACTCGGTTTGCGCCAGGGCAGAGCGAGTGCGTTTCTCATGAGCGGCCGCCAATGCCGACCGGATTGCGTCGTCCTCATGATCGAGCGCCGCAAGCTTGGCGCGTATCGATTGGAGATATCGGTCGGTCGCAAGGCTGAGATCGGTGCGGGATTTAAGGATCTTGGCGCGCGTGTCGACCACGGCGTCGGCGGTGTTGCCATATGTCTCAAGAAGGCGCTCGAGATCTTGCTCCTGCGCACGAAGCTCGCGTTGCATTGCACCAATGCTGTCGGGAATGACCATATTCTGCAGGACGAGCGAGGGGTCGTCGGCCGCTTCGAGTGCGGTTATCGTTGCTCTCGCTTCAGCGCGGCTTTGTTCGATTTTTGTCCGCCGCTCGCCCAGCTCCATTATCGACTTGATCTGTTCAACCTGATCGTCGTCATTTGAGGCAACGTCGGTAGTTTTCTGGTACACGTCGGCGGCATCGCGTGCTGCCTTGGCGCGCCCCATCTGTTCGTCGATGCGCAGCAGAAGCCATTCTTCTGCTGCGTCCACTCGACCGCGCAGACTGTCCTTCCGCTCTTCGAGGTAGATGCTGATGAGCCGGTTCGGGACCGAGGCGGCCAGTTCGGGGTCGCTCGCATCGAAACCGATCTGAATTACGTCACCCTGGCCATCGCGCCAAACGCGGAGGGCCTTGTAGTACTTTGGGATTATCGGCTCGATGCTGTCCCGTATCGGCAAGGACGGTTTTTCGCTGTCGATCCAGCCGCGTAGCATTGATCGGATCTTGTCGATAGGCGAGATTTCTTGCAGCGCCGGATTGAATTCCGGCCATTCATTGAGCCGCAGGTCGCGGATTACCCGCTCTGCGATGCTTCTGGAAAGAAGCCGTTCGGTCTCGGATGTGGCGTCCAGCGGATCGTTGCGGCTGGACTCGTCGGTGCCGAGCTTTGTCGCCAGAGGCGTGTGGATGATCAGCCGGGACTCGGCATGATAAGTCGGCTTCAATCCCGAAATCACGGTTGCGGCAACCGCCATAAGGAGCATGACGATGGCCATTATCATGACCACCCGTCGCCGGATAAGGCGCAGGCCCGAAGTCAGATCAAGGTCATCCGAACGAGTCTCTACCTGAAGCCGGGGATCGTAGCGCATCGACGAGAGCGAGGTGTTGCGGTCTGGCGGCACAGTCGAAATAGTCATCGTTCACCCGCCGTCGTTTGAGGTTGCGCGGAGATCGCGTGGTAGAGTTTGTCCAGCGATCGCATGTAAGCCTTCATACTGAAATTGTTGAGATAATGAGCGCGGGCCTTGGCCGACAGATAGTTGCGGACTTCCGGGTCGGTGACGAGCTTAGCCAGCGCCGCAGCCAGGGCATCCTTGTCTCCGACAGGTACGAAGACGCCGGTTTCACCGTCGGAGATGACTTCGCCATGCGCGCCGACGCGCGTGGTGACGACGGCGAGCCCATGGGCAAGCCCTTCGACCACAGCCATTGCCAAGCCCTCGGCATGCGAAGGTAAGACCAGGATATCTGCCCGTGTACACAAGGCTTGCGCCTCGTCGGCGCCAAGCCAGCCCGGCATTTTCACCAGATCTGAAAGTCCCATGGCGGCAGCCTGGCGCCGGTAGTCTTCCACAGGTCCGTCGCCTGCCAGCACGGCTCGCCACCGGAGCTCTTTCATGATCGGATGACTTAAGGCAAGCAGAAGCTCCTGAACGCCTTTGCGTTCACTCAGCCGGCCGAGAAATATGATCAACGGCATCTCGCCGACATGAACATTGCGCGGCCCGGGGTCGGGAACACAATTGCCGATGACGACTACGCGGCGCTCTTCCACGCCGAGAAGCGTCGTGAGCGTCATGCGGTCGCGCTGGCCCAGTGCCACGACCTGGTCGGCATGTTGGAACATCCGGCGTACAAGCATTTGTTGACGTGGCGAGCGTGCGGCAAAGTCGGTCGCGTAGTCGTAGTCGTGCAGGTGCAATATGTGAGAGCATCCGAGGAGACGGGCAGCCTCGGTCAGGATCAGTTTTCTTGCGGTGCTGCCGCGACCCGCCACATGAATATGGTGAATGCGTGCCGGAGCAATTATCCGGTCCTTTGCCATCATCAAGACGGCGCCGAGCAGGCGCACAGGCGACGCAACTGAGGACCACCGAGGCCCTCTGGTATCGGTGACGAGGTGTGTTTCGCCGGCCTCCTTCGCCGTGTTCGATATATAGCCGACGAGCCTGCCAATTCCGCCACCGTTTTCGCAACCACCCGGGACGTAGTGGCGGACGGTTGCTGCTGCGTTCCGCATCGCTACCCGATTCCCATCCGTGAGCGCGTTCATTAGCATGCCCCGACCACCTTACGATAAACGGCCGCAGCCTGTGCTCCGACCTGTTGAGGCGAATTCGGACCTGTAGCCCATGCAAGCGCGCTGGTCCCGAAACTGCTTCTGAGCTCGTTATTTTCCGCCAATGTCCAGATGGCTCTCGCGAGCTGTTCCACATCTCCCGGTGGAACCACCATTCCCAGTCCGTTTGGCAGAACGGTGGCTCGCAATTCGCCGACATCAGTCACGATAACCGGTTTGCCAAATGCCGCGGCAAGATTGAGGACGCCGCTTTGAGAGGCTTCCGTATAGGGAAGGACAACGATGTCGGCATCCAGAAAGAGCTGGGCGACCTCCATATCCTCGATAAAGCGGTTGCGGATATCATAGCGGCCGGCGTCCCCCATAAGGGGCTGGAAGATCCACGGATCATCGCCGCGGCCAGCGACCGTGATGCGTAGATTGGGGAGCAGGTCCTTGAGCATCGCCTCGGCACGGATCAGATGCTCCAATCCCTTGTAAGCAAAAATCCGTCCGAACAGCAGAACGCGCAAAGTTCCATCTGCGCCGCGCCGCGCCATCTGGTGCCGCCGAGCGAGTTCCGCGTAGCGATGAATGGCGGGATGCGACAGGACATGGACACAATCAGGCGATTTTGAATATCGCTCGAGAACCATTCGTTTCAGCCCTTCGCCATGGACGACGACATGACCCGATTGCCGCACCATCAATTGGGGCGCCCAGGCGGGCAGCGTGCGGGTGTCGGAATCGCCGGGATGCACTTCCACGTCATGGACGGTGGTCACGATCGGGATCGGGCGCCAGAACGGCGCGGCAAAGTTCAACCAGAGCGTCGAGTTGCTCAGAAGGTGAATGACGTTCGGCCGCTCCTGCCGGATAAGACGTGTGAGTTGGTGCAGGAACCAGGGATTGGAGAGCGAGCGGTGCCTTGGCCAGTCCATGAGGTGGAGATCGACAGCCGGATCGATCCATGAAGCAAGGTGTGCGTAGCGCCGGCGCGGAACCGCTAGGACGACGTGCGCATGTCGCGCAACGCCGCTAGCGAAGGAGATGGTGTAGTCTTCCAGTTCGGAAACCAGCAGCAGCGCCTTCATCCCGCTGACTCCGACACGCTGACATCCTGACCAAGTCGAGGCAAGTCGTAGGCTGTGCGCAATGCATCACGCGTCCGCCTCAGCAAGTTTGGTTCTCCGGCGAAAAAGAGCCCTTCCACAGCAAGGCTGAACCGGGTGCGTGTATCGGCGCCCTGCAGCTTGGCTGAGGCGACTCGGTACGGATAGTGATCAGTCAGACGCAGCCTTCCCGCCAGATCGTGCGCGGAAAGAAATCGGTTCGTCGCTTCAACGGTAGCCTGCCAATGGGCCATCCGCTTTCGCAGCATGGCGGCGTCATCGACTGGCCGATACCAATTATTGTTGTGAATCCGATAGAACCCGAGTGGATCCGACAAGGCGACAACGCTCCCCAGAAATGGATAGATGCCTGTGAGCCAGGCATCGGCAGACATGCGGAACTGCTCGGGAATATCCCCTGCAGCATCCCATGCGCTACGTCTTACAGCGACGGCTGATGTCATCGGGAAGGGCCACCAACCAGCCGATCTGGCGAGCCGTGGCGGCAAATTTCCTGAACACAGGGTCCGAGGGATTGGCTTGAAGGCTGGTGAGCCATCGGTCTGCGTTGGCTGAAGTCGGTGATAAACAAGCGATGCCTGAGGATTGGAGTGGAAAGCAGCGGCTGTTGCCGCCAGCTTGCCTGGCGCCCACCAGTCATCGGCATCGAGAAAACAGAGGATGTCGCCACTGCTTAACTTCACAGCAGCATTTATGGCGGCGGCCTGTCCCTGGTTCTCCTGGAAGAGCACCTTCACCCGCTTGTCATAGCCGTCGAGAATAGCGCGCGACTGGTCGCTCGAACCGTCGTCGACGACGATTATCTCGACATTGGACGCCTGTTGGCTCAAGGCGCTGTCAATTGCCCGGGCAACGAAGCGACCATAGTTGTAGTTATTGATAAGGACGCTGATTGTAGGCCGCTCCATGACACCCCTCAAGCGCGTCGCTGGGCGACACGTCGGTGCGCCAGAGTTGCGAACGCTCGCGCGTTTGGCAGCGCGAATTGATGGAAGGAGTTCTGCTCGATCAGGATTTCGCCTTGAGCCGGTAGGGTCACCGCCGACAACGCCGCAACGCGTGACGCTCCCTTTATTAAACGTACAAAACCAGGACCATGACGCAGAACCATTGCAATCCCAACCCTTCTAAGCGTCACCTGCCAACAGCCGGCTGCGCCAGAATTATTGCCTCACTTCACCGGAACTGCGGCTCGGCGCGACGTGCTTCGCGGTATGCTTTCATCGTCAAGCTACCGGTGATTGGTCACGGGTGACATCTCCTCTTATGGGCAATGTTGTAGGCCCCAGCACCAACTTTTGGGGGAGGGGTAGACTGCAAGCTTAATCCAAACAACGCCCTTGGGTGGTGGGTATGGACGTTAGGCTTAGCCCCGCCTTCGTTTGCGTTGGTTGACCGGGGATATGGCAGGATGATTGTTCCTTGGTAAGCAGCGCAGCTATGAAAGGGGACCCATGTCTTTCCAAATTGCCGCGATCAACAGCCTCTCATCTGTCCAAGCAAATCGGGACGGGTAATGAGAGCGTATACGCTTAGAATAGCGAATGGGCCGACTGTCAGTTGGCGGGCAATAGAGTGCTGGGGCGCCGGCCTATGCCTTTTTCTTCAGACAGGCGCGCTTTTCCCGCTCATGCTGGCGGATGCCGACGGAGGCCTGAGCGATCATGCCAGGTCTATACTGCGTCTGCTTTGTTTACCGGTATACGGGTTTACATTGCTGATGCTGGCACGAAATTCTCCGCAATTCATCATAGCGCTGAAGCGAAATTGGTTTGTCCCCCTGATGGTCGCCATGCCCTTCGTGTCTGTCTTCTGGTCGGTTGGCCCGTCGACGACTTTCAGGCGTGCCATCGGCCTGCTCTTCACCGTACTTCTGGCTTATGTGTTGGCCATACGCTTTACACCGAGGCAGTTGCTTCTCATCGCATTTGCCACCTTCGGAACATGTATCGTCCTTAGCCTGTTGCTTCTTCTAGTGTCACCGGGGCTCGCTCGCATGCCCACGGACAGCGCGGTGCGCGGCATATTCATCCACAAGAACAGCCTTGGTTGGTACGCCGGCATGATGATACTGGTGTCGACCGCCATCGTAATGGACGGCAATCCAGGCTTGCGGCGAGCAGCTTTGATCTTGCTGATGGCGGGCGGGGCTTGTCTCTTCCTTTCCGGATCGATGACCGCGACAATTGCGACGGTATCGGCATATTGCCTGATCGGCTTCTACTCCATGTTGCAGCGAATCCGTGGCGTCGGTCGCATTGTCTTCATCCTGTTTTTCGTTCAAATCTTCGTCGGGATCCTCCTTTTGCTTCACGAGTTCTTGGTCCCATTCCTTGAGGCGCTTGGCAAGGATGCCACTCTGACGGGCCGAGTGCCCTTGTGGGAGCTGGTCGATGGTCAGATCGCCGATCATCTGCTGCTCGGCTTCGGCTACCAAGCGTTTTGGACAGAGGCGAATCCCGAAGCCTGGATTATCTGGTCAAAGATCCAATGGATGGCTCCCCACGCCCATAATGGATTCCGCGATACGCTGCTGAGCTTCGGAGCAAGCGGAATGACTTTGTTCGCTCTGATGCTTTTGCAGGCACTCCGCCAAGGCGCGGCCCTCCAATGCGGGGACCCGCGTTATGGCTGGCTCTGGTTGAACGTCTTCACGGTTGTGATTTTGGTGATGAACCTGACCGAGACAATCTTCCTGATCCAGAATGACGCGATTTTCATTCTGTTCACAACGGCCATCATCATGTTCTCTCTATACAAGCCTGTTGTTGCTTCGACGGCCCCCGGCCGGCAATTGCGAGCACCGGCCCGCAGCAAAACGGCGGAGCTGCAAATCTCATGAGGCTGCGCTTCGCACCGATCTTGAGCATTTTGCTTGCGATGCTCTTTCCGCAGCCGAGCAAGCTGGCTCCGGTGCGCCCGGACGCAGATGCGCCCGACAGGCTGCAGACGGCGGTCAGGGAGGCAACCTGCGCGGAAGCTTCGCCGGCGACCTTTTCGGACAAGCTGAAGGGGACTTCACTGAGCAACATAATGACCGGAACATCCGCGCCCCGGGCAGTATTCTATGTCTCTCCCGATGGCAAAGACACCTGGAGCGGGCACCTTCCTAAAGCAAATTCTCGGCGTACAGACGGTCCTTTTGCCAGTATTGAAAGAGCGCGGGATGCTGCGCGCCAGAAGGGCGGCCAGAATACGATCGCAATGGGCAATGGGGATTACTATCTCGCTGAACCGATAGTCTTCGATGCTCGCGATGCGGGCCTGATCATCGCGGCGAGATGCAACGAGGCGCCGGTTCTGCACGGCGGCCCGATCGTTCGCAATTGGACGGCGCAGGACGATGGTCGCTGGAAGGCGTCACTGAAGTTGCCTGCGGGCCGGGATCTGGGCGATCTTTTCGTCGGCGGCGCGCGCCAGACGCAGGCTCGCTTTCCCAACGCTCCACTCGATGGAGATCCGCGCAAAGGGTGGCTTTTCGCGGCTAAGTGCACGCAGGACGACGACTTATGGCATGGTAACACGCGTTTTTGCTTCCATGCCGGCGATCTTCCGATCTCAAAAAATGCAGCAGGCCTTGTCGCCCACATCGTTGGTGGTTTTCACCCCGGCAGCCAGTGGGGCAGTGATACCCTCCCAGTGGTTTCAGTCGACACCGCGAACCGGGCGATAAATACCCAAGGCACCGGCTATTTCTTCACCGCAGAAGGCAGCCGCTATTTTTTGACCGGGGCGGCAGCGCTGCTCGATGCGCCTGGGGAGTGGTGGTATGACCGCACCAAGGGTCAACTCGATTATATCCCGACCGATGGGCTACCAACAAGTTCTACGGCTGTGGCGGGCATCCTGCCGACCTTCTTCAGGTTGGACGGAGCCGACGGGATGGTTGTATCGGGGCTCCAGTTTCGGGATGGAGATCCGCGTGGCAGCGGCAAGTTCGGTACAGACACCAGAAGCTTTGGGGCCATACGGCTCGATCACTCGGATGGTGTTCGGCTGCTCGGCAACTCCATCGACAATGTCGGCGTCGGCATCCATGTTTCCGAGAGCAAAGGTGTCTTGATTGCCGGCAACGTGATTGGAGATGTGGCTGGCAACGGGATTTACGTTGGCACGACCTATGGCAGCTTCGGCAAATCCGACGGTGCCAAAATCCTCTCGAACCATATTCATGACATTGGAAGGGTCTACTTTGAAACCGCGGGCATATGGTTCCAGGCGGCCGACAGTATCAGGATCGCTCATAACCTGGTCGAAAATACTGCGCAGTTCGGTATCGCCGGCGGCTCATTGTGGGGGGCACAAGACGCAGTCCACGACGCAGTCATCGAACATAACGAGATCCGTAATGCCAATCAGCAGACGGCAGATGGCGGTGCCATCAAGCTGATGGGCGAGCAGGCAGACCTCCTGAACAGCAGCATCCGCTACAATCTGGTCACCGGGACAGGTCAACTTATGAACAGGGCCGATGGGACGTTTTGGCCTTTCGGATATGAAAATATCAATGAATGGCCGACGCCTATCAGTTGGGCGATCTACACGGATGGCAAGGCCAGTGGTGTGCGCATCGAAGGAAATACGCTCTCGGACAATATATCGGCGATCGGCATCAACGGCGGCTGGAGCAACTTGGTGACGGGAAACGTCATCACGCATGGATCGGGCGCGGCTTTTCGCGTTGATGACGGTACGGGCAGGGGTTGGCGTCCGCCATGGGCACGTCCCAATCGTATCGAGAGCAATATCGTGTCGATCGACAGTAGCAACGGGCTTGCAGCCTATGTCTACGCTCCTGACCATGGGCCTGGATACGTGCAGTTCGCGCATAACCGCTACACCGGCAATTTGAACGACAAGAGCTTCCGAATACATCCGGAGATCATGCCTTCGGGAGAATTTGGCAGTTTACAGGATCTTCAGAAGGTTGGGGCGGACACCGAAAGCGTAGTCGCGCCGCCCGAGTAACAAAAGGGCGACGCGACGAGCGATGTTCCGCACCGGCGAGATCTGCCCGAGCGGCTTGGCGACTATCGCTCGGTGAAGCGGCGCTATTACCGCTGGATCGAGATGAGGAAACTCGCCCAGGACGATTGTTGCGGCGATCGGACGACCGCCGCAACAAGTAATAGTTACAGGAGAAAATCGCCTGCGCCCACGTGGACGAGGCCCTTCAGCTGAACCTCGAAATCATGAACGCCGTCGCCGTTCAGGTCGCCCTGGATAACGGTAGCGTCGTTCGCGGATCCAGCCTGGTCGTCATAGTGCCAGGCGAGCGCGCCAGCCTTATGGTCGAACAAGGCATTCTCCTGCGCCTGGAAATGGAAGGTTCCATTGCCCAGCCCAGAACCATTCGCATCTATCGCCGCGATGTCGATCTTATCGACGCCATGTAGGAAGTCGGTGATGACGTCGCGGTTCGAGCCAGACCCGGCTTCCGTCGGTGCTTTGAAGACAAACGTATCCGCGCTGACGCCACCGGTGCTGACGCCACCGGTCATGATGTCTTTTCCGGCGCCACCGATGATGACGTCCCCGCCGGCGCCGCCATCCAGCTTGTCCGCCCCAGCCCCGCCATTGAGAACGTTGCTGCCGCCATTGCCGCCGGTCAGCACGTCGCTGTAGCTGGAGCCAGTCAAGTTTTCGATGCTGGCGATCTTGTCACCGGTGGCCTGCCCGCCCGCTGCGGCCTTGGTCGCCAAATTGACGCTGACCGCACCGGAGCCCGCATAGCTGGCCGTGTCGGTGCCATAACCGCCGTCGAGCACATCCGCGCCGGCGCCGCCCTTCAACACGTCACTACCGCCGAGACCCTTGAAGGTTTCGTTGCCGCCGTTGGACTGACCGGTATGTGGCAGGATGTCATTGCCGTTGGTGCCGGTGAATACCTTCGTCGGCGTGGTCGGTGTGGTCGGCGTTTCCGGTTGCGTTGGCGTGGTTGGCGTTTCTGGTTGCGTCGGCGCGGTTGGCGTTTCTGGTTGCGTCGGCGCGGTTGGCGTACCCGGTTGTGTTGGCGTGGTTGGCGTTCCCGGTGTCGAGCTGGAGCCCGATTCGTAGGCACCCATGTCGACAGTTCCAACGACGCGAGCGTGGCCGTCCAGATCGACCGACCCGACGCCGTACTTGGCGGTTCCGCTGTCGATTGCCGCCGAGCCGGAGCCGAGGTGGAAGTTGTCGCTCGCTGCCCCCGAAAATTTGGGGTCGACGCCGAGCTTGTTGCCGTTCGCCGCGCTCGGCATCGCGTTGCCGCCGTCGGTCTTGACCGATGCCTGGCCGGCCGTGCCGTTGTAGGTGATGTTGTTGGCCCAGACGACGTTGTTGTTGGTGTAGCTGTCGGTCGACGTGTTATCGATCGCAGTGTTGTTCTTGTTCACCGATGGGTCCGCTACGGCGATGTTGTTGGCCCAGATGTTGTTGCTCGACGCCGAGTTGCTGAGCTCACCGCGCCAGGTGCCGCTGTTCGCCGGGTCCTGATTGTTGTGGTATGCGGTGTTGTTTTTCACCGTGACGGAGTCGCTCCAGGTAACCTGGATGCCTTTGCCGCCGTTCTCGTAGACGAGGTTATTGTCGACCAGGGTCTTGAACGTGTAGTTCGGATGACCGCTCGTCTGCGTGCTCTGGAAATCGTCGATGATGATGCCGTTGCCGTCGGTGTGCTCACCCGACTTGGTGACGTTATCGTGCGAGATGTTGTCCCGCACGATCGTCCGGTAGCCGTCGGTCGAGGTATCGCCGGTGATGTTCCGGTTCTGGTAGATCGAGATGCCCGAGAACCAGCCCGTCGACGCGTTGTTGTAGGTCTCGTTGCCTTCGATGCGAATGAAGTCCGACTGGTTGAACTGGATGCCCGACTCGCCGCTGCCGTGGACCTTGTTGTTGAGGATCTGGACGTGGTGGGCATTGTTCGCTTCGATGCCGTCGCCTTTGGCGCCGCCGATGTCAAAGCCGTCGATTGTCACGTAGTTGGCGTTGACACTGATCGCGTTCCACGAGCCCGCGGGCGGCCGGATCAGCGCCCCGCCGGGCACTTCCGAGCGCAGCGTGATGTCGGCTGCCGCCGAGCCGTCCGTGTCGATGTTAATAGCTTCGTTGTAGGTCCCCGCCTTCACCACGACCTCGTCGCCGGGTCTAAGGTTCGCCGACATCGCCTCGCTGATCGTGCGGAAGGGAGAGGAGGTACTGCCGTTACCGCCGCTGCTGCCAGTTGTCGCTACGTAATATGTTGTCATGGTCTTGTTCCTCAACCCCCGCCCGTTAATATTTGTGGTTAATCCAGCGTTACGGCGGCAGGTTATAGGGTGACATTTTTGAGGGCGCAACAGCAACGCAACAGTAAGTGCTTGAGAAGCATAGCCTTATTGCTGCCACAATATCCGAATCGATCCAAAGTTACGTTTTGAAATATTTGGTGAATTTGGAGTCGCTCAAAATGTGGCAGTATTAATATCTCGCGTGCCGGGAGTTATTCTTTCTGCAACCAGAGCGATATGCATCCATTGAAAACTTTAGAAAAATCTGATGGGCGTGGCGGGATTGCTCCCGCCAAATGCGGAATCGACATTTTTTTCTGAATTCGGCAATTTTGGGCAGCATCGCCTTACGATTGATGCTGATCGAGATGGTAATGGGGAGGTCGACCGTATCGATTCGGCCAACCCATTGCCCAGCATTTCAAGCGTCACCGCTTTCCCGCCGAGATCGTCTGGCATGCGGTGTGACTACACTTTCCGTTTCCGCTGATGTCGACAATCTGCTTGCCGAGCGTGATATCGATGTCTCGTTCCAGGCCGTGTCTGAGTGGGCGACCAAGTTCGGCCGCTGGTGCGAGACCTCGGAACGGTGGCGGGGAAGTCCTCTTTATGAAATCCAGCTTGCTCCGTCGGCTGACCCGGCTTGGATCGATCCGGTGTGCAAGATGCATGCACCATATTCATCTCATAAGCGTGCCGCCCCGCAGGGTCCCTGGTTTTTCTCGCCGCGTTGTAAAGAAGCATATCGACGGTTCTGCCGCAGACTATGAGTTGCCGCGGTCGCAGTAAACGGACAGGGGACAACTGTTTAACTCGGATGGCAACGGTGATGGCGGCGAGCTTGGCCAATCCCATGACGTTCACGAGCAGTTTGTCGTATCGGGTTGCGGCGCGTCGAAACTGTTTGAGCTTGCTGAAGAAGCGCTCGATGCGCTTGCGCTCCTTGTAGAGGTCTGCGTCGCGGGCGCGCTGCACTTTCGGTTGCGCTTTGGCGCGATGGCGAGCCGCGTTCGGCTTTGCCGAGGTCAAACCGTTCTTTCGGGACAGCGCTCATCAAAAAGAGCAGCCTGGCAAGCAGCTGGGGTACATCGCCTTACTTCGAATATGTAACCTATCTCGGCGTAAGACGTAGAAACATGAAGTCTCTTCTACGTCCAATAGTTAGAGACGCAAGTATGGAGGCAATCGTCTTGGCAGCATATTCTGATGACAGTTTAGATCGCGAAAGCGTAGGTCATGAGAAAGCAATCAGCAGACAGAAGCCAAGATTCAGTTCTCAACCAAACGAGTTCTTTGGAATGTATTAATGTCCTTGGTGTTCGAATTTCGGCAGTTAATCTCAAGAGTGCCACCGGATTTATTCAAAAAGCGATCGAAGACGGCAGGAAGGAATATGTGTGCGTTCGCGACGCGCACGGCGTGGTCCGGTGTCAAGATGATCCCGAGCTCCGGTCGATACATAACCGGGCTTTCCTCGTAACACCCGACGGCATGCCGTTGGTATGGGCATTGAAGCGTGCCGGTCATGCGGAAAGCGACAGGGTCTATGGACCTGACCTGATGTTATCCGTTTTCGATGCCGGCAGCTCCAAGGGCTTGCGCCACTTCCTTTATGGCGCAACGGCCGAAACGCTCGAACAGCTGCAGGCGCGCCTTCTCGCAAAATTTCCGCAAGCTCGGATCGTCGGCTCCTATGCGCCACCTTTTCGCAAACTGTCGACGCGGGAGGAAACGGAGATTGCTGACCAGCTCAATCGATCGGGCGCCGATATCATCTGGGTCGGGCTGAGCAGTCCAAAGCAGGAACTCTGGATGGCGCGCATGCGCGATCGTCTGGAAGCATCGATGCTCATCGGTGTCGGAGCCGCATTCGATTTCCACGCCGGCCTCAAGCGGCAGGCTCCAAGGATCATTCAAAGAAGCGGCTTCGAATGGGCGTTTCGTCTTTTATGCGAGCCGCGACGGCTGTGGCGGCGCTATGCGGTCGTCGTGCCGACGTTCATCTCACTGACGGCATTCCAGAGACTGGGGCTTCGAAAGTTTCCGATCGAAGACGCGGTTTTTGGACCAAGCGCGCCAAAAGAAGCAGCTGCAAAGGTGTAAAGCCATCATGTCCTTATTTGCGTCGCCAGCAATGACACCGAGGCCGCCGAAGGCAGCCACCTCAAATGACATGACGTCGCGGGCGATTGCGGCAGGTTCCGTGCCGCCCATAGCAGCTAAGACCGCCGATCCCTTTGACCGGGCAGGGCTGTATATGCCCGTCGCACTACGGAGTCGGCTTCCTCGGCTTGCAACCTCGTCCTTCCTGGTCGCCGGCGACATTGCAAGCTATTTGGTTGCCTACTTTGTTGTCCTGTCCTTTTTCCCCAGTGGTTTGGAGGGCACGCTGGCGGAGCGTACGTTCACGATCGCAGCATTCGCCGCGATTATTCTTTACACATCGGCCGGCCTCTATCCTGGGTATCGGTTGCATGACCATGAACATCTGCGGCGGCGCACTGTCGCTGGCGTCAAGGTGGCTGTCCTGGCGGCGTTTGGAGCAATTATCCTGCCGGAGGGGGAACGACTGCTGCTTGCCGTCACTGGGTTCCTCGCTCTCGGGCTGATTGTTCAGCCATTTGGGCATTGGCTTGCACGGAGCCTGTGCTGGGAACTTGGAATCTGGGGGGAGCGCGCGGTTGTCATGGGGGGAGGCGACCTTACTCCCGCTCTCGTGGCGCATTTCAAGAGCCACTGGCAGTATGGCATCAGGCCGGAGGCCATCTCCCTCGATAGTTTGGAGGCATTGCCCGATGGCGGGCCATCCATTGCCGTGATTGCGGGCGCCACAGGCGCGCTTGCATCCGATTTGGCGGCGATGCGTCGGAAGTTCGCCGAAGTTATTTTGCTGTCCGATACGCCGAGCCTCAAGGTAAGCGGATTGCGACCTGCGGATGTCGGCGGAGAGATCGGTATTCGCCTTATCAACAGTGGGAGTTCAATCAACTCGGACTTGGTTCGCCGGATCCTCGATCTCGCAATCGCCATCCCTGCATCGATTGTCGTCGCCCCATTCATCGCGTTTGCAGCGGCTGCAATCTATGCCATTGATCCAGGCCCCGTCTTCTTCTGGCACACCAGGGAGGGGCGGTCCGGCAAGCCGGTGCACGTCCTCAAATTGAGGACGATGTATCAGGATGCAGAGCAGCGCCTCGAAGCAGTCTTCCGAGATGACCCTAACATGCGCGCCGAGTGGTTGAGCCACTTCAAGCTCAAGGACGATCCGCGCGTCCTTCCGGTTATAGGACATATGCTGCGCTCTTCGAGCATCGACGAGCTGCCGCAATTGGCAAACATCATTGCGGGGCAGATGGCCATCGTCGGACCGCGTCCGTTTCCAGAATATCACCTCTCAGCGATGGATAGCGAATTTCGTGACAAGCGGCGTTCGGTAACACCGGGGCTGACGGGCCTCTGGCAGATATCCGAACGAAGCAATGCGGACATCGAACTGCAGCAGCAACTTGACGAGTTCTACATCGACAACCGGTCCCTGTGGCTCGACTGCCAAATTCTTCTCAGCACAATCCCCGCGGTGTTCAAGCGCGGGGGAGCCTACTGACCATCCTCGCTTCCGCGAGGCAACCATCAACAACGGAGCATACCAATGCACGGACAAAAGCGAATTATGGTAACCGGCGGCACCGGGTTTCTGGGATCATTCCTGTGCGAAAGGCTTTTGCGAGAGGGCAATGACGTCCTCTGCGTGGACAATTACTACACCGGTTCGCGCGACAATGTGCTGCATCTTCTTGACGATCCTCGCTTTGAGGTGCTCCGCCATGACATTACCTTCCCGCTTTATGTGGAGGTCGACGAGATCTACAACCTCGCCTGCCCGGCATCTCCGGTCCACTATCAGCACGACCCCGTGCAGACCGTGAAGACCAATGTGCACGGGGCCATCAATATGCTCGGCTTGGCAAAACGCACCAAGGCGAAGATCTTCCAGGCATCCACAAGCGAAGTTTATGGCGATCCGGCAGTCCACCCTCAACCCGAGGAGTATCGAGGCAGCGTCAGTCCCATAGGCCCGCGGGCATGTTATGACGAAGGCAAGCGGTGCGCAGAGACGCTGTTCTTCGATTATCATCGCCAATATGGCGTGGAAATTCGGGTGGCGCGGATTTTCAATACCTATGGTCCGCGCATGCAGACCAATGACGGCCGTGTCGTCTCCAATTTCATCGTTCAGGCGCTTCGAAACGAGCCGATCACCATCTTTGGCAACGGCAGGCAAACACGATCGTTCTGCTATGTGGACGACCTGATCGATGGCTTTATCCGTCTGATGGCGGCGCCCGCTGGGGTCACAGGCCCCATCAATCTCGGCAACCCCGGAGAATTCCAGGTCCGTGAATTGGCAGAAATGGTGATCGAAATGACCGGATCGAAGTCCGGCATCGTCTTCAAGGATCTGCCAGTTGACGATCCGACACAGCGCAAGCCCGATATCAGCCGCGCAACGCAACAACTGGGCTGGCAGCCGAAGGTGAACCTTCGTGAGGGGCTTGAGAGAACGATCGCCTATTTCGAGTGGAAGCTTTCCGGCGGCGTGAAGAACAGGCTTAGCGTCAAGTCCTCGCAAGAGGCTTATCCGCATCTGGCGTCTGCCAACGTCGAACTCACTGCTCCTGAAGCCATTCGATAGGGACATGAATAGCACCGTTGATGATCGAAAGCCGCGGCTCGTTTTTTTTCAATGGGACCATCAGCCCAATGCGAACGCGGCCGGTTACCTGCTGCTGCACATGCAGCAGCAGGTCAAATGCCTCGCAACACATTTCGATGTCGTCGTCATTAACCGCGACTGCGATTATGCGGAGATATGCGACAGGTACGAGCCGGATCTGACGCTGTTTGAAAGCGGTTATCGGTCGCATGGCTCGCGTCGGATAAAAATCACCAACACCAATGCCCATATCGCCGTTCCCAAGCTTGGCCTTCATAACGCTGACGCATGGTGCGATCGACGCGCGGGCTTCCTTTCCGATATGGAGCAGTGGGGAATCGAGGCGTATTTCGCGATCGCAACGATGGCTCCGGAATATATGCCGGCGGTGAAGGAGAATCTGTTCGTCTGGCCAAATTTCATCGATCCCGAAGTCTACCACGACTATGGCCAGCAAAAGGTCATCCCGGCCATGCTCACAGGTCAGGCCTACGGCCTTTATCCCTGGCGACAGACGGTCTTTCCGATAATCCGCGACCGTTACCCCTGCCTGGTCTCGCCGCAACACGCCTATGAGAGCAAGCTAGCTTCCCAGCTCCTGTCTGGAGAGGCTTATGCGCGCGCGCTCAACGCGAGCCTCATCGTCCCCACATGCGGCACTATGGGCGGCGAGGTCGTGCGCAAGCATTTTGAGATTCCCGGGGCAAAGGCCTGTCTCGTGACGGAACGCACGGCAGCCGTGGAGGCAGCCGGCTTTGTCGACATGGAGAACTGTGTCTTTGTTGACGGGCGCAACGTCGTCGAGCGACTGGATTACCTTTTTGCCCATCCCGACGAAATACGGCGTATCACGACAGCAGGTTACAGTTTGATCCATGCGCGTCATACACTGATCCACAGGCCGCAAATATATCAGTGGTTCATGCTGAACAAGGGCCTGCAGTTCGGCGAAAAGATCATCCAGTCCGGCCCGTTCGGCGATCTTACAAAGGTCCCGCGGATCTCCAAGCAAGAGAGCATCCATATCGTGGGGGAAGCGAGCGATCGCGCTTTACTGAAGCAGGGCGACCTGCTTCTCGAGCAGGGCAGGGTGGAGGAGGCGAAGCACTGCTACGCACGCTGCCTGGATTATGTATCGTACCTCCCCGAAGCTAAATTCCGCCTTGCCATTTGCGCGTTGCAGGAGGGCGACGCCGAGCGCGCCTATGACCTTCTGGTGGACCTAGTCAAGGTGACCATGACCGAATATGGGGCACTCAACCCGGATCCGGTCGAGTGGGCGTACTTCCTTCTCGCTTTGATCTGCAGAGGCCAGTTTGAGCGGGCGCGGAGGCTGCAAGATTTCTATCCATCTCTATCCCACGACGAATTCAGGCGCGCGCGCCTCGTCATCGCGCAACTCGGTCGCTCAGGCGATGGGGTCGTCTCGGGACGGTATGGCAGCGATCGAAAAAGCATTCATCAGCTTTCCGATCGGAGCGATTCCGATTGGCTTGCATGGTTCTCCGATATTCTTGAGCGGTGTCAGCAGCCAGATCTTGCAAATGTTCTTCGTCACGCTCCCGTCGGCCGAAGCGGCGCCGGCGAGAAAGTAACATTTCTACACTTCAAACGTGATGCTGGTTGGCGTCTGCGACTATATTCAGGCGCCGATGGCCTGATGGTCAGACTGCGCCTGAATGGCCTGAGGCCGAATGTACCGCCGCTGCCTGAGTTCCGATACTTCTGGCATCTTGCGCGGCGTCTGGTCCCCCATTCGCGGAGAGGCCCGTTGCGCAGGATCCGAACGGCGCTTTCCAGGCTTCCAATGGGCACCGGCAATTAGCTGTGAACGCACATGCAGACAGCCTCACCTGGAGAGGCGTGCATGACAAACTTCTCCGGTGAGGCTGAAGATGCAATCGGGGACTCGGTGGCGTATTTGTCGCGCAGCCACCGAGCATGTTTAGAGCGAGAATGCGCTCGTGATGCGATGCAAGATCTGATCGGCCGACGCATCAGCACAGGCTGTTTGTCGCAGAGCCGCCCGAAAGAAAAAGATCGTTGAGCTTGAACACGACTTCCGTTCTGTTCGTCGCTTTGACCTTTTTCATAATATTGCGAACATGCACCTTTACAGTGCTTTCTCGCAGGTTGAGCTCATAAGCGATAATTTTGTTTGCCTTTCCGCGTCGGAGCGCCTCCACGACTTCGACTTGACGATCCGTGAATATGCCGGCTAGCGGGCGTGCGGTCGAATTGCTCGAGTCCAGCAAGTGACGCATGGCGAACAGAGCGCTTGCAGGCACAAAAATTCCTCCTGCCACCGACAGCGCGATCAGCTCCATACAGACACTGACGCTGACTGAGGCGGGTATGAACCCTTTGGCTCCGTACTCAAGTGCCCTAACGATTTGACCGAAATCGTCGCTATCGGCCAATACGATGAGTGGCGTCGATGCGAATTCCGACGAAAGCTTCCGGATTTGCTCCGAAACGGCCGGTTCATCGATCTTTTTGCCGCCGACGTTCAAAAGGATTGCCGAAAGCGGGGGATATTCGTCGCGCTTCTGCTTCCACTCCTCAATTGATCCAAAGGCCAAAATCTGCAAATCCGCTTTTTGGGCAGCCATGCATTGCGCCAGGCATTGACGATCGAGCTCACGATTATCGAGAATGACAAGCGAATGCGTGTGTCTTCCCGGCGCGGCAGATGTGTTCGGATTATCTATCCTGAGGGGAAGAGCTACGTTCTCCTGCCTGAGGTCCAAATTCGGTATAAGTGCTGAATTCACAGCTTACCCTCCCCTAACACGTTACGCTCAACTAAGACCCGAGTACCAACCCCTCTCAATACGGGGGTTTAGGAAACTCTAAAGTAGGAATCGAATACCACAATTCGCCGAGCGTTACAGTAGCTAATATAGGCTAAGTACTACACAGATTCCATAAATGGATAAGATGTTGAAGATAAGCCTGAGTATAGACCTAGGTCTTACTAGAGAGCTTGCGGGATAGTCTCTGTTGTTGCGTCGCCGTTTGGCGATGAACCCCTAAATGCATGGAAACCATCGCTGTCTCCGACGTAAGCAGCCGACGAGTGCGGGGGGTAACCCCACCACCAATGATGGTCAGGGGCATAAACCAGGGCGTAAGTCGTCTTAAGTAGATACGCCTTTCGGCGGATAAGCTTAAACGTTTTGTTTCTTTACTCAGATGAAGAAAACAATTCTCTTTGGAATGGAGAGAAGTATTTCTCCTGTTGGTGTGAAGCCTTGGACGCAATCGAACGATTATTTGTTTGACTGAAAATCGGGCCTGTTAGGAGTAGGGAGTTTGCAGGGATGATTGCATCAAACGTCAAGCTGGGTGAAGGCAGCGTCATCCACCATCGAGATCTTGTGAATCTCTACGGCTGCACGATCGGAGCAGGAACCCGCATCGGCACCTTCGTCGAGATTCAGAAGAACGTCATCGTCGGAGAAGACTGTAAGATCTCCAGCCATTCCTTCCTCTGTGAGGGCGTGACCCTGGAAGATGGCGTGTTCATAGGCCACGGGGTCATGTTTACGAACGACACCTACCCGCGCGCCGTCAATCGGGATGGCAGCCTGCAGACGGAGGCCGACTGGATTCTCATCCCCACGCTTGTCAAGCGCCTCGCATCGATCGGCAGCAACGCCACAATTCTGCCCGGCGTGACGATCGGAGAGGCTGCCCAGGTCGGAGCGGGAGCGGTTGTAACAAAGGATGTGCCGGATGGCGCCATCGTCGCGGGCGTTCCAGCCAGGGTTATCGGCCGTGTCAATGACGGGCCAGTCGACATGCACGCGTTGGAGGGAATGTGATGATCGGCATCGCTGTTGTTGGGTATGGATATTGGGGGCCGAACCTGGTTCGCAACATCTCGGAGGCAGCCGGAGCGCACCTCGTTTCTGTCTGTGATCTCAATGTTGACCGGTTGGCGGCTGTCAAAAGCCGCTACCCCGCCGTGACGATCACCGATGATTTCGAGGAAGTGCTGCGTGATCCAAGAGTGGATGCCATCGCTATCGCGACCCCGGTCTTCACCCATTTCAAGCTTGCAATGCAGGCTATGATGGCCGGAAAGCATGTCTTCGTCGAAAAGCCGATGGCATCGACGACGGAGGAAGCTTCGCGGATGGTCGAAGAGGCCACACGTCGACGCCTCGTGCTGGCGGTGGATCACACCTTCGTCCATACCGGCGCCGTCCGCAAGATGCGTGAACTGGTCGAGAACGGCTTGGGGGACATGTATTATTATGACTCGGTTCGGGTCAATCTGGGGCTCTTTCAGCATGATGTCAGCGTCATCTGGGACCTCGCGGTGCATGATCTCTCCATCCTGGACCATGTTGTGCAGGAAAGGCCGGTGGCTGTTTCAGCGACAGGCATGAGCCATGTACTCGGCGAGCCGGAAAACATCGCCTACCTGACGCTCTTCTTCGAAAGCAAGCTCATCGCACACATCCACGTCAATTGGCTGGCGCCGGTCAAGGTGCGCCGCACGCTGATCGGTGGCAGCAACAAGATGATCGTTTACGACGATCTGGAGCCCAGCGAAAAAATCAAGATCTATGACAAGGGCATCACGTTGAACCCCAATTCTCAGGCTTACGGCGAGAAGGTGCATCAGATGATGGTCGGCTACCGCAGCGGCGACATGTGGGCGCCCAAGCTCGATATGACCGAAGCACTGAAACGCGAACTGGATCAGTTCGTCGAATGCATCGAGCAGAATTCGCGGCCCATTACGGACGGCCATGCCGGCCTGCGCGTCGTTCGGATTCTGGAGGCAGCAAGCCGGTCGTTGGCCCAGCGCGGTCGCATCATCGAGCTCGAAGAGGCAAGGCGCATCGCATGATCCCGTTCCTGGACATTAAGGCACAATATCAATCAATCAAGGGTGAGATCGACGCCGCCGTGCTCGGCGTCCTCGCCTCGGGGCAGTACGTATTGGGCGACGAGGTCGCGCATTTCGAGCAGGAATTCGCAGACTATTGCAACGTCAAGCATGCGATAGCCGTCAACACCGGAACGAGTGCCTTGCATCTTGCCCTGCTTGCGGCGGGCGTTGGTCCCGGCGATGAGGTCATTACCGTGCCATTCACGTTCGTCGCAACCGTGTCGGCGATCTGCTACACGGGCGCACGACCCGTGTTCGTCGATGTTGAGCCCGTGACACTCACGATGGATCCGGCGGAAGTCGAGGCAAAGATTACTCCCCGGACCAAGGCCATTGTTCCCGTCCATCTCTACGGTCAAATGGCCGATATGGACGCGATCAAGGCAATTGCCGAGCGCCACGGGATACCCGTCATCGAAGACGCCTGCCAGGCCCATGGCGCGCAATACAAAGGCCACCGCGCCGGCAGTATCGGCCTATCCGGCTGCTTCAGCTTCTATCCGGGCAAAAACCTCGGCGCCTGCGGCGAGGGGGGTATGGTCGTTACCAATGACGATGATCAGGCCAAGACGATGCGCATGCTGCGAGACTGGGGTCAGGAGCAGCGCTATCACCATCTGCTGAAGGGCTTTAACTATCGCATGGACGCCATTCAAGGCGCGATCCTGCGTGTCAAGCTCCGGCACCTTGAAGCCTGGACCGAGGCGCGTCGCACGCATGCGCGCCGCTACTCTTCGCTGCTTGCCGGGTCGACGGTTTTGACGACCCCTGTCGAAGCATCCGACCGGCGTCACGTCTATCATGTCTATGCCATAAGAAGCCGTGATCGCGATGGGCTTCAACGGCTGCTCAGCGCGGAAGGCATTCCGTCCGGGCTCCATTATCCCATCCCTGTTCATCTGCAGAAAGCCCATGCCGACCTTGGTTACCAGGCCGGGGATTTCCCACTCTCGGAAGCCGCGGCACGGGAGGTCCTCTCGCTGCCGATCTATCCAGAGATGCCTGTACGACACGTTGACCTGGTGGTCGCCGCGCTGGAGTACGCCTATGTCAGTTAACCGCGCCGGCGAGGCTCGACTGGTGCAGGCGGTCCATGGTCGCCATGAAAGGCCGGCAGATCCTGGCTACCAAACTGGGTTGGTCGAAGAACTCAGACAATCATACGGGCGCGCTGGCCTGATAGACCTCTATGGTCGTTTCGCCACAGGCGACGGGGTCGTCGACACTCTGATGCGGAAAGCCATTTGGCAAGCGATCGCGCGGAGCTGCGGCACGGGACTGCAGGTTGCGGGCGGCGCCGGTTTCAAACATCCGGAAACGTTTGAAATCGGCAATGGCGTGTTCATCGGCGCTCAGGCCTATATCCAGGGCCGCTTCGACGGCACTTGCGTGATCGGCGACAATGTCTGGATCGGCCCGATGGCTTATTTCGACGCACGCGACCTGGTTATCGAGGATTGTGTCGGCTGGGGCCCTGGCGCCAAGGTGCTTGGCTCGACCCACACAGCACAGCCGGTGGATGTGCCGATCATTCGCACCGATCTCGAAATCAAGCCGGTCCGCATCGGCGCATGGGCCGATATTGGAACGAACGCAACGATTCTTCCCGGCGTGAGCATCGGAAAAGGGGCGATCGTCGGAGCGGGTGCAGTCGTTGTCTCCGATGTCGAACCGTTTTCAGTCGTGGCGGGCGTGCCGGCGAAGTTCATACGCTGGCGCACGGAAGCCGATCCTGTGCTGGATTTATCGCATGGAGGAAGATCGTGAGAAATCAACGGGTACTCATTACCGGCGGAGCCGGCCTGATCGGGTCGCATATCGCCGATCTCGTCGCATTGGAGAAGCCGCGGGAGATTATCATCCTCGATAACTTCGTGCGCGGACGCCGGGACAATCTCAGCACGGCAATAGGTGGCGGGTCGGTCAACATCATTGAGGGAGATATCCGTGACAGAGCCTTGTTGGCGAGAACCTTCGAGGGCGTGGACATCGTCTTTCACCAGGCGGCCATCCGCATCACGCAATGCGCGGAAGACCCACGGCTTGCCTTCGATGTGCTGGCCGAAGGCACGTTCAATGTTCTCGAAGCTGCCGTAAAGGCGGGCGTGTCGAAAGTCGTCGCTGCCTCTTCTGCCTCTGTGCTGGGTTTGGCCGAAAGCTTTCCGACCACCGAAGCGCATCATCCCTATAATAACAGGACGATCTACGGCGCGGCCAAGACGTTTAACGAGGGGCTGCTTCGCAGCTTTGCGGAGATGTACGGTCTGCGCTATGTGGCGCTGCGCTATTTCAACGTATACGGGCCGCGAATGGACGTTTACGGCGCCTATACCGAAGTGCTGATCCGCTGGATGGAGCGTCTGGCGACCGGAATGCCACCCCTCATCTATGGAGACGGCAGCCAGACGATGGACTTCGTCGATGCACGTGACATCGCCCGGGCAAACCTGCTCGCTGCGAAGAGCGATGTCACGGATGAAGTGTTCAACGTCGCGAGCGGCAGAGAAATAAGCCTCCTGGAACTCGCGCAGATGCTGAGCAGCATCATGGGGGTCTCACTCGAACCGCAGCACAAAGAAGCCCGCACGGTAAACGGCGTAACCCGTCGTCTTGCCGATATCAGCAAGGCCGAGAAACTCCTGGGCTTCAAAGCGGAAATATCGATGGAACAAGGGCTTCGCGACCTTGTCGCCTGGTGGAAGATGAAGACCGATGCGGCAGGAGGCCAAGCTGCATGAGCCCGTCGCTACCTGTAGTTCCAGTTGCCAAGCCCGTTCTCGGAGAGGAGGAGGCGGAGGCTGTCCGTCGCGTTATTCTATCAGGATGGGTGACGCAGGGGCCGGAAGTTGCCGCTTTCGAGAGTGAATTCGCTGCCTTTGTCGGCGCAGCACATGCCTGCGCCGTTTCAAACTGCACGACCGCACTGCATCTAGCCTTGATGGCGGTAGGTATCGGTGCCGGTGATGAAGTCATTACGGTCAGTCACTCGTTCATCGCAACCGCGAACGCCATCAGATACTGCGATGGCGTGCCTGTCTTTATCGACATCGAGGCGGACGGTTACAACATCGACCCTAGCCTGATTGAAAGGGCAATCACGTCCCGGACCAAGGCAATCCTGTGCGTTCATCAGCTTGGCATGCCTTGCGATCTTCGCCCTGTCGTTGAGATCGGGAAGCGCCTCTCGATACCGGTCATCGAGGATGCAGCGTGCGCAACGGGAAGCGAAATCCTTTGGGATGGAAATTGGGAAAAAATTGGCAGGTCGCATGGCGACATTGCCTGCTTTTCCTTCCACCCCCGTAAGGTCGTCACGACCGGTGATGGTGGCATGTTGACTACGGCCAATCCCGAGTATGACCGAAAATTTCGCCTCTGGCGCCAACATGGCATGAGCGTCACCGACGCCGTCCGTCACGGCTCGAGGCAGGTGATCTTTGAAGACTATGATGAACTAGGCTACAACTACCGCATGACTGACCTTCAGGCGGCGGTCGGACGGGTGCAACTGCGGCGGCTGCCGGAGCTGATTGCGCAGCGCCGGCGGCTTGCCGAGAAGTATATAGAGCGCCTGTCCACGATCCCTGGGCTAACGCTGCCAATCGAGCCCGACTGGGCTCGCAGCAACTGGCAGAGCTTTTGTGTGAGATTGCCTGATGCTGTCGACCAAAGAGCGGTCATGCAAGCGATGCTCGATCAGGGGATATCCACCCGGCGCGGTGTGATGAACATCCATCTGGAGGGGGCCTATTCGGGCCAAAGTTCCCATCGTGCTGCCGCAAGTCTGAAGCGAAGCGTGGCAGCGCAGCGGCAAACGATAATCCTGCCGCTTTATGCTCAGATGACGGATCTCGACATCGTCAGGGTTGTCGAAGCACTTCGAAGCTCGTTGGCTGAGGCGGCCAGCATACCCGCCGCCGTACAGCACGATCGGGACATCGCGCTTGTATGATTTCCTGACTGCGTGATGCAATTCTCGTTGTGCCGCAGGGCCTAATGCGCATCGCCTCGATGCGCATTTTTTATTAGGCAAATTTCGCGATCCATCCTCTGATCACTGCGGGCATCATCTCGGGCGGAAGAAGCTGGATCAGCATGCGCAGCGAGTAGATCCCCGTCAGAGCTACGGCCAAGGCGCCGATCCCGATCGCCGGCCATAACGGCAAGACCCAAAATGCCGAAAATACCAACACCGATGCAGGCAGGAAAAGCAGCACGTGCCTGCGGTTGGCTGCGGACCCGCGGAAGCTGGTAAGCCGCCGCACGATCACGTAAATGAGGATGCTATGCCAGACGTAGAGGCCGAAAAACGCCATGCCGGCTCCTGGCGTACCGAACTTCGATACGAAGTGCCATGCCAGGCCCACATGCACGAGCGTGGCCGCCACCTCCGTCCAGAAGAAAATGGCTTGGGCACGCTTCGCCAAGATGATGAAACCCATCGGCCAGGCGATGATCCTGAGCATCATGCCAAGGCAGATCCAGCGCAAGAGATCCACCGCCCCATGAAACTCCGAAGAATAGAACAGGCTCATCATGAGCGGCGCCAGCGTCAACGTGGCGAGCAGACCGGGGCCGGCAAGAAGGATGCTGATTTCCATCTGTTCATTGACCAGGCGGTTGCATTCGGCGTGATTGTCCGCAGTCGTGGTCAGGCGCGGATAGAAGTCCGTTCCCATCGCCTGCAAAATGAAGCCGGCATAGAGACCGCCCAACCCCCAGGCCGCCTGATACAATCCTGCGGCCATCACGCCCCCGTCCTTCAATACGATGATGCGGATGGCATAGGCCGCGCCGAAGGTCAGAAGTCCGCTCGCCATGAACACGGCGCCGAATCTCAGCAGAGGTGCCCACTCTTGACCAAATTGGCGAGCCGACATTCGCGGCGAGTGTGCGCCTATCCGTCTGCTGTACCACCAGGTGGAGAGTGTTGTGACAGCCGCAATCGCTACGACCGAGGGTGCGATCGCCTGCGCGCCGAACAGGTAAATCAGTGGGACCGTGATCACCGTGCCGAAAAAACCAACGAGCACATTGATGCGGGCAAGATTTGCGATGCCACGTAAGCCCTGGATCAACGCCGTCTGCCCGGACGACACTATCCGGAAGAATACGGCGAGCGAGAGCAGCGCGATGCCACCGGCGTGCTGGTAGTCGCCGAAGGTGAAATCCGAGACCGGAAATGCCAGCGCCGCAAGAAGGAGCGCGCCAAGCAGGCCGAGTATCATCGATATGCGTCTCAGCGCTTTGGCCGACTGTGCGATCCTCGCTTCGTCGCCGGTACCGGCGGCCTCGGCGACCTGGCGCACCCCGCTGCCGCCCAGTCCCAGACCAGCGGCCGTTTGCGCGATATCGACGATTGACTGGTAGAGGCCCATGAGCCCCACGCCTTCTGGCCCAAGCAGAACGGCCAGCGCCTTGTTACGAATGACGCTTAGAGCGACGTTCACGAGCGAGGAACCGCCCATCAGCATCGTCGACTTGAGGATCTGGGTATAAGTCTGCCCACTGGCTGGGATCATGCGCAAAGTCATCAATTGTCCTTGGCCGCTATGCTGTGGGGCGGGATCTCCGGCGCAATGTCGCCGACATGTTGCCCAACGCCGCTTCGGAGATACGCGGCACAGGCATTGCTGTTGAGGCAGGAAGCGAATTCAAGACCCGGTCGGGTTTATGGCAGCTTGTATCAAGAGCAATTTCTCTCGCGCAGGTAGTCGGAGCGCCTTGGCGCTGGTCAATCGTCCGCTGCGAGATCGTTTGCAATACATGCTTTTCGCGGGTCACTGGCTTGCCTGACTGGCGCGTGTTTCAGTTTCACGCGGCAGGTCGGCGGGCGCGGCCTGAGACACGCGATCCACTATGGGGGGTCGAACGACCCTCACAACATCACCCGGGATCAGTGCCGTTGTCTCGGAGGCCTGGAACTGCCTGATTTGGCCTTCGCTTCGCCGGCTCACCGTAAACGTCAGCGGGAGCGCCTCGTCGGTAATATTCGAGCTTCCCCCTGCCGCGAGGTCATCGAGAAGCAGTTTTTGCGTCATCTCGCGCTTCAATTTGAGCTGGTCGAGACTTGCCTGTTCCGACTGCAATTCGGAAGCGACTTCGCTTCGCCGCGTATCATAAAGCCCCTCAAGATTTCGCGTTGTCTCACTGATCGCCTGACGGCCCCGCATGATGGCGGTGACAAGGTCGAGCCGATCGGAGCGGTAGGTGGTGAGCAACCGTTCCAGATCCAATTGACGCGACGAAACGGTGAGGCCTTTCGAAACCAGTGTTTTGACGCTGGTCAGCTGGTCCTCGATCGATTTGATATTGTCCTCCGAGCCCTGCACCTTCTCGCCCAGCATGCCGACTTCACTATTCAAAAGATCACGCAATTCCGTGAGCGCCTTCGACTGCCTGTCCAGCGCATTTGCGCGAGCCTGAAAAATGACCCGTTCCTCGTTGTATATTCCCGCGGCGTATTGCTGATTGACGCCGAGCCTCTGATCGAAAATTATCTCCTTTGCCCCGGTCATCTCTGCTTGGAGCCGTGCTAATTTGGCAGTGCTGCGCAGCAGGGAGTGGTCGATTTCCCGCAGCTCGCCCGCGAGTTTGATCGTCTGCGATTGCTGCAGACTTGTGGCGCGGAACGGGCCGCCGCTCATTGCCAGGGATTGCAGGACGGTAAGTCCTGAGCGGAATTTGTACTGCCCAGGCGTGGTTACGTCTCCGACGACATAGATTGGCGGGTATTCGAGAATTTCGATGGTGACCGCGGGTGGCTGAACCAATCCGATTTTTTCTTGCAAACGCTTGGCAATCTCGTTCGTGAGGCTGGTGTTATCGCGATTGCCGACGGAAACGGATCCAAGAAAGGGCAAAAAGACAGCGCCTTCATCCGAGACGGTATATTCACCGCCAAGCGCATCCCATCTTTCATATTGGCCTTTCGACTGCATCCATTGGACAATCGTCAGACGGATTTTCGTCTGCGGAGCAAAAGCAGTGTCATCGGCGAGAGCCGGCGGCACAGCTCCGGCAAGAAAGACGAGTGTACTGATGACAAGCGTCGCCCGAAAGAACACGTTAAGAACGCGATACGATAGCTTCATTTACATGTCCAGCCTGCAAAAGCGTCCTTAAACGGACACCGGGTCAATGCCTTAGGCGCTACGCGAGCATCGGGCGCCAGGTCCGAAGCCGCAATGCCAGTGTGCAATCTGACGAAGCCTTGAGGAAGGTGGCGGTTGTTTGCTTCGCCTTATCACTATTGATGAGGCGGGGGAGGGGGCTTAGCCTAAACCGAGTAGGAACATATACCTTCGGCGCGGCACAGAGGCATCGGCCCCGGGAAACCAGGACGTCATGCGCGCAGGAAGAGGCGCGCCAGAGCATGTCGAGCAAAAGTGTGCAGCGATTTTGCGCTAACGACATGCGTAAAAACAAAGTTCTAAAGCGCGACGCGCTTGAGCCGCGAAGGCCAGCGATCCCTCGCGGCAGAGCCGTCGTGTTTGGATCGTTTATTTTGCGATGATGATATTGACCGGCGGCGTCGCCTTAACGGTCGGCGCAAAGAAAAGGCCTCCAAACGAACAACTTGCGTGTCTTTCCCATCACGTGGTCCATGCCAACACGGCCGCTTGCCCAAAGGATGCCGCCTGTAGAGCAAAAGGCGTAGGACCTACTCGCTTATTTTTGGGCTATCATTCAGAGCTTCGTAGCAAACGATCCCCGTAGATTCGATCCCGATAATCTCGCGAGAGAGGGCCTGCCATGTATCGCAACGCTCGCCGGTGGACATCACGCTCACTCCTGCTGGATTCCTTGGTTCCCCGATGGTTGACCGTCGGCGGAAAGGAAAGGCCTCGCAAGCCTGCCGATAAGCGCGAGGATAGTGCTCAACTTGCGACAACCGTGCAAACGGCGGATGGAAACAAGCATGATGGTACGCTTGTCGACAATCCCTACAGCAACGCGGCGCTCAATGAGCATGATATTGGACAGAGAGCGGGCCTGATCGGCGACACAGATGGTCGGGCCGATAGCAACCACCCAGCGCCGCTCTTGCCTGCCCTGCCTAACGCTTTCGCAGCAAATCGCCAGACAGGGGGTCGAAGCGGGGACACTGCCGCGTCTCGGTTGTTCGCCCACACGCCTGGTTTTGCAGGTTTCGAGCGGGACGCGCACGGAGTTGCATTCGGGGCTCAATCGTCCCTTTATCGCACCTACGCTGGAATGAGCCTCATAGGCGACGATCCTTTGGCTCCGTATTTGCCGCAAAGCCCTGCACCGAGAGTTTCGGGACAAGGTTCTCCTGCGGTGACGGGCGAGCGTGCTCACTCCGGCAATGTCGTCATTCTCGAATCGAGCCCGTCAGCGCAGGCGACTGCGCATCAGACGGGCGCGGATTCACTGGCGTTTGGCATGCCCTTTGGTGTGTGCGGATGCGGCTACTTTACCTCCCCCACGCGGATTCTCGATTGGGCCCATGGCGGCGCCATGCTTCAACAGGACGGCCAATTGCCGGGGACCAGGCTGACCGAGGGGCCGGACTTTGTATCGACGATCAAGCGGGCGATCGGCGCCTCGACCAGCGACCCGCTTCTCGATCGGACTCTGTCCCCTCTCTCGGGCTGGCGCGGAACCGCAACGTGGACGGATTCGACGATCTTGAACGGATCATTGCCAGGCGGCGGAGAGACCGGAACGGGCACCGCCACATCCAAGGGCATCGGCATCCTTTCCGGCTCGGTGACGACGCCACCTACAACGCAGCGGTCGTTGACGACGCAAAATCTGGCGGCCGCGGCTGCGGCCAGCAACCTGATCGTGTTGGAAAACCAGAAGCAGGGTAACCCGGAGAGCGAGTGGGGCATCGACGGTGCCGGTAGCTCCAACATCGAGGGATTTGCGACAGATATCAGCGTCGACAATGGCAAGACGATCAGCTTCAAGATCAATACCAATTCCACCAACTACCGGATCGACATATACCGGCTCGGCTATTATGGCGGCATGGGGGCTCGCAAGGTCGACACCATTCAGCATACCGGATTGCAGAATCAGCCAAATCCGTTGCGCAACGCCTCGACCGGCACGGTGGATGCCGGCAACTGGGCCGTGTCAGCCTCGTGGACCGTACCGGAGGACTCCGTCTCGGGCGTCTATATCGCTAAGCTCGTGCGCCAAGATGGCACCTCCGGCCAAAATCATATCCCGTTCATCGTGCGCGACGACGACAGCCGCAGCGACATCGTCTTCCAGACTGCAGACCAGACCTGGCAAGCTTACAACGGCTGGGGCGGCGCAAACTTCTATGGCGGCAACGGTCCGGCGACGGGGCAGGGTGCGGGTCGCGCTTATGCGGTCAGCTATAACCGGCCGATTGCGACCCGCGGGGGCGTGGGAACCGTTGCCGGCCCGCAGGATTACCTGTTCGGCGCCGAATATGCGGGTATCTACTGGCTGGAACAGAACGGCTATGACGTCTCCTACCTGTCAGGTGTCGACGTCGACCGTTATGGCAGCCTGTTGCTCAATCACAAGACCTATATTGATGCCGGGCATGATGAATACTGGTCTGGACAGCAGCGGACCAATGTCGAAGCCGCGCGCGATGCCGGCGTCAACCTGATGTTCTGGAGCGGTAACGAGGTTTATTGGCGCACCCGCTGGGGCAATGCCTATAGCGCCGACGGCACGCCTTATCGCACGCTGATCTCCTACAAGGAGACCTGGTCGCCGAGCGCCAGCATCGACCCTTCCAACGAATGGACGGGCACATTCCGTGATCCGCGCCTCAGTCCACCCGCTGTCGGCGGCGGCAATCCGGAAAACTCATTGACCGGGCAGCTGTTCCAGGTCGATGATGTCGGGAGCAATCTCCAGGCGATCAAAATCGGATATGACGATGCCAACCTGCGCTTCTGGCGCAATACGAGCGTTGCCAATCTTCAGCCTGGCCAGACGGCAACGCTCACCAAGAACTATCTTGGTTACGAATGGGACGAAGCGGTCGATAACGGCTTCGATCCGGCTGGCCTTGTCAAGCTGTCGTCGACGACGCTTCCGGTCAGCACCTACTTGCTCGATTACGGAAATACGACCGGCAACGGGACCGCGACCCATAATCTGACGCTCTATCGTGCGCCGAGCGGTGCACTGGTGTTCGGCGCCGGTACCGTCTACTGGACATGGGGTCTGAGCGACAATCACGACCTCACGGCGACTCCGACGGACCCGCGCGTGCAGCAGGCAATGATCAACTTGCTTGCCGATATGGGCATTCAGCCCGGGACGCTGCAATCCGGACTCGTCGCCGCGACTGCTTCGTCGGACCAGGTTGCCCCGACCTCCGTCATTTCGGTGCCCGCGACGGCGACCGTCGGATCCACCGTGACGATTACGGGCACTGCTGCAGACACGGGCGGCGGAGTCATCGCCGGCGTCGAGGTTTCCACCGACAACGGGGCAAGCTGGCATCCAGCGACAGGCGATGAGAACTGGACCTATAGCTGGTCGCCGCAGGTCGTCGGAAGCTACACGATCCGGTCCCGCGCCGTAGACGATAACATCAATCTCGAAACACCCTCGGCCGGACGTACGGTCACCGTCAGTGGGCCGAGCTACACGTCCCTCTTCGGCGCGGCGACTCCGGCCGTCGTCAATACAAACGATGCGTCAGCCGTCGAACTCGGAGTCCGCTTCCAAACCTCTGTGGCAGGGACTGTCAGCGGTATTCGTTTCTACAAGGGCAGCCAGGACACCGGTACGCATACCGGTTCACTCTGGTCGAGCACCGGCACGCGGATCGCAACCCTCACCTTTTCGAACGAGACCGCCAGCGGCTGGCAGGCCGCAAATTTTTCCAGTCCTGTGGCGTTGACGCCCGGACAGACCTATACGGCGTCGTACCACACCAATGCCGGTCGTTACTCGACAACCACCAACTATTTCGTCTCGAACGTAACCAGCGGTCCGCTGACGGCACCAGCGAGCGGTAATGGCGTATACAGATACGGCAGCACCAGCCTGTACCCTACGGCCACCTTCGCTGAGACGAATTACTGGGTCGATGTGATGTTCAATCCGTCGGCCTCG